>NZ_CP095550.1:3870000-4170000 GCF_023078335.1 Metabacillus endolithicus
GGAATCGTTGAACTCACTGCGGGAATAAATGTGACAGAGGGAACAGAACAAAAATAAGGGTATACATTAGGTTTATGTATTACATTAAAGGATAAGCAGTCTCACTACAAATATCAACCACATCCTATTCATTAAGAGTTTGCCAAATCTTTAACAGGTGCTATTCATAATGTCATTGTTATAGAGTATAAAATTTAGTTTCTATGATAATTGAAACTATAGTTATATATGTCATCATTATTCATATGAGCGAAATATGCTGAGGACTCTCAAATATAAGGGGGATCCTCTTTCTAAATTTTAAGATCTGAAGCTTCATAAATCTTTGATTCAAGCAATCATGCACTTGTTTTGGTTATATAAATACGTGAAAACGATTGCTAAAATAGAGTAATAAACTCCTTAAAATTTAATGGGATTTTTAGGAATTGGAGGAAACAAACATGAACATCATTGAATTGAAAGTGAACCATATTAACAATCCTATTGGATTTCATTTAGATCATAATCTAACGTTTTCATATAAAGTTGTAAACACAAGCGCAAAGAAGCAAGTAGCTGCACAAATTCAAGTAGCAAAATCTTCTTCATTTGAAAATGTGATATATGATACAGAAAAAGATGAGAGCATTAGCAGCTTAAGTCATCATTGCAAGCTAAATCTTTCCTCCCGTACAAGATATTATTGGCGTGTAAAGGTTTGGGGGGAAAATGGAAATTGCGCAACAAGTGAGACAGCTTGGTTTGAAACGGCTAAGATAGATGAAAAGTGGAGTGGGAAATGGATTACACCAAATTTTTCGCCAGATATACATCCTGAACTTGTGAAGAATATTCACATGACTAAAAAAGTACAAAGTGCAAGAGTATATATTTGTGGACTAGGACTTTATGAAATGTATATTAATGACACAAAGGTAGGCAATGAGTATCTAGCTCCCTTTAATAATGACTATGATAACTGGATTCAATACCAAACGTACGATATAACAGATAGCTTTGTTAAGGGAGAAAATGAGATTAAAGTTCTCTTAGGGAATGGCTGGTACAAAGGAAGGTTTGGATTTGAGGGAGGACATGTCAACATTTATGGAGATCGTTTTGCCTTACTAGCTGAGCTGCATCTTTCATATGAGGATGGTACAGCTGAAGTCATAACAACTGATACGACATGGAATGCATATAAAAGCAAAGTGCTTGAGAGTGAAATTTACGATGGTGAGGTATATGATGATACATTTACAATTGCTGAGAAGTTTGAAGTAAGTGAAATTGAACTGGAAATTTATGATCGTCTAACAGCTCGGTTAAGCTTACCTGTTACGATTAAAGAAACATTAACACCAGTAGATCTACTAGCAACTCCAGCTGGTGAAACAGTAATAGATATGGGACAAAATATGGTAGGATGGTTAGAATTTGAAAATAACTTACCAAAAGGAGCAAAAGTTACGTTGCAGTACGGAGAAATCCTTCAAGATGGAAATTTTTATCGTGAAAATCTTCGTGACGCAAAGGCAGAATTCACTTATATTTCTAATGGTAAAGAAGAGTTCGTTCGACCTCATTTTACTTTTTATGGATTTCGCTATGTAAAGGTAATCGGATGGGTAGGGGAGCTAAATAGTAAAGATTTCACTGGATGTGTGATCTACTCGGATATTGATCAAACAGGTTTTGTTGAAACTAGTAACTCTGTAGTTAATAAGTTATTTGAAAATGTAATGTGGAGTCAAAAAGGTAACTTCCTCGATATTCCAACCGATTGCCCACAACGTGATGAACGGATGGGCTGGACAGGTGATGCCCAGGTATTCTCGGGAACAGCAGCCTACAACATGGATGTTTATTCATTCTTCAGTAAGTATGGCTATGATCTATGGTTAGAACAGAAAGTAAGAAATGGTGCAGTTCCAATGACAGTTCCAGAAATTCCATCGCCATTTAAACCTGAAAGTAGTTCAAGCGCTTGGGGTGATGCGGCAACCATCATTCCTTGGAATATGTACCTTTTTTACGGAGATAAATCTATACTAGAGCAACAATTTGAAAGTATGAAAGCATGGGTTGACTATATAAAACGATTTGATGAAGAATCTGGTGGTTATCGCTTATGGAGGAATGGTTTTCACTTTGGTGACTGGCTAGCATTGGATGGAGAAGATCCTAACATGCCAACTGGTGGAACAGATAAATATTTTATTGCGTCTTCTTACTATTATTATTCAGCTAATATTGTGTCAAAAGCTGCGGGGGTATTAGGTAAACTAGATATCGAACATGAATATCGTACTTTAGCACAAAACATTCGAAATGAGATCCAAAATGAATATATCTCACCTTATGGAAAAATGACAATTGATACTCAAACAGCGTATGTTTTAACTTTATTCATGGATTTAGTCGCAGAAGAACATCAACAAAGAGTCGCAGAAGATCTAGCTAACCGAATCCTAAAAGACAATAAGCATTTGAAAACAGGTTTTGTGGGTACGCCATATATTTGTCAGGTACTTTCAGAATATGGATATAACGACTTAGCCTACACATTATTATTAAATGAAGATTATCCTAGTTGGTTATATGCAGTAAAGCTGGGTGCCACAACTGTATGGGAAAGATGGAATTCTGTTTTACCTGATGGAAAGATGAATCCTCAAGGAATGAATTCACTTAATCATTATGCATATGGTGCAATCGTGGAATGGATGTACAAGTATATGCTTGGTATTAAACCAGTCGAAACGAAACCAGGCTTTAAACATGCTATCATTGCTCCTAAGCCACACTGGAGAATGAAATGGGCAAAAGGGAATTTGAATACTGCATCTGGGAACTATTTTGTTTCATGGCACATTCAAGAGGATGGCCAGCTGAATTTTACCGTTGAAATTCCATTTAATACATCAGCAACACTTTTTCTACCTGATGCAAGGAAAGAAGATGTAGTGATTGTATTTGGTGAACAAGTTGAAATGAGTCAAAAAGAAAATGACGTAATCATTTGTTTGGAATGTGGAAACTGGCAGTTTACTTATAATCCATCTCAATCCTATGTAAAGACATTTAGTAGAAAAACAAAGCTAAAGGAATTAATGGACATTCCACCAATCAAGGAAGTTTTAAATGAAATTCCTGAAATAAAATCTATTCCTCCATACCTATTAAGTATATACGAACCTAAAACACTTGAAGAGATACTATCGACTGAAAATTCTATTGAAGGAAACGAAAAGTTAGACAAAATAGAAAAACAATTTAAAGAAATATAAGCATTAAATAGTAAAAATATTTGCTATGACTATTTTGTCTTCCGTACTTTTTTATTCCTGGTTTAAAGGGGCTCTGTGTACAAGTAACTAGAGTCCCTTTTCTATATGAAAAAATAATTGAAAGAAGGAAAAACTCCATGAATTAATAAGAAACATGAAAATTTAAAGTAAAATAAGATTAATTATTATTTTAGGCATTGCTTCTATGCTTTTAGTGGGATATATAAGTTTTTCTAATATAATGGCCGTTGTCAAAACAAAGTGAAGAAATGTATAATGAGCAACTTAAGTCGATTAGTATTCTTGGAAAGATTAAAGCAAGCAATAGATTAATTGATTTTCTCACCTTCCAAATAATAGATGAACAAAGTACGGAAAACAAAAAATCAACTAATTCAATTTCAAAACGAAGAGCTTCGTACAAATTCTAACCTAATAGCTAATTTTTAAAAAACGAATCTCTTAAATAAAGAAGAGGAACTATTAGCCGATTATATGGAAAATTGGACAGTTCTTGATGAAGTTAGAATTAGTATTATTGAAGGCTTAGAAGATGGGCGAGGCACTGAAGAAAAAAGGGAGTTATTGATTGTGAGTGAAATGATTGTGGACCAGCTGATCACGAGTAAAGAAAAAGCTGCAGAGGAAATAAATAAAGCTAACAACGAGCAGAGTAAAAATACACAGTTTAAATTTGAAGAAATTAACAATGTCTAGTTTAACAATCTAAATGATACATTATTCAAATCTTTGATTCGAGCAAAATATCGCTTTCATTTTAACATTACTTAATGTGTAAGCGATTGCTAAAATGTATTTAACATAAGAATTTCGTACTACAATTTTTGGGGTTTGAGTCACTAGTTCTTATTAACATGAGCAACGTGGTAGAGAAAAAGGGTGGAAATGAAACCGCTACAATTCGATTGATAAATAAGTAAGGGAGTGTAAGAAAATGGAGACAGCAAGAAATTATGATTTGTACTATGAAAGTACTCAAAAAACAGAATTGAAAAAGAGAGAAACGGCCTCATATATTGGAGGTGGATTAGGCAATTCTTTGCTATCTGGTCTTATTAATGTTTATCTAATGATTTATGCAACAGATGTTTTTGGAGTATCAGCATTAGCAGTAGGTTCAATCTTCTTTATTGCTAAAATTGTTGATGCCATTTCAGATCCAATTGCTGGTATCGTTGTAGATCGAACAAGAACAAGGTATGGTAAATTTAGACCTTATTTAATCGTAAGTAGTATCATCTGGGTTGTATTAACAATTCTTCTCTTCAATGGTCCAGATCTTTCTGATTCAGGGAAATTCACTTACTTATTAGTATTCTATATTTTATGGGGACTAGCTTTTACGTTTTTCGATGTTCCTTATTGGAGTTTCTCAACTGTAATGACACAGGATGAAACAAAACGAACAAGATTAGTATCGATAGCCCGTGTTTCAACACTTGTAGGATTAATTCTTCTAATGCTAGTAGGAGGGCCAATTGTAGCTTATGTTGATGGAATAAATCCGGGTAGAGGTTATTCAAATTTAGCTATTTATGCATCTGTTTTAGCACTAATCTTTATGTTAGTTATGGCCTTTACATGTAAGGAAAGAGTTAAATCTAGTAATGAGACGATTAGTTTAAAACAAACATTGGCTTATTTGAAAATGAATAGACCATTACAGCTCACCCTTTTAACGGCTTTCTTAGGACTATCAATGCCAATTTCTCAATCACTTTCAGTCTACTTTGCTGTTAATAACTTAGGTAGCATTTCATATATGACGATGTTAAATGTACCTGCATTGGCAATTGTCTTTTTAATTCCAATTATCGTTCCAGCTTTAACAAAACGATTCGAAAAGAAATACATCTTTCTAGCTTGCTCAATTGCAAATGCTGTAATTCTTTTAAGTTTATTCTTAATTGGTTATGATAATTTACCACTTGTTTTTATTTTAAATGGTATCACCTTACTATTTGCTTTAATAAACTCAACAATCATTTCATTGTTAATTGCAGATTCAATTGATTTTGGGGAATGGAAGACTGGAAACCGTTTTGAAGCTATTTCCTTTGCAGTACAATCATTTACAAGTAAGTGCCAAGGAGCGATAACAGGGTTAGTTGTTGGTTTCATTTTAACCTTTATTGGCTATCAAGCTGCTTCTCAAAGTCAAACTGCAGAAACAGTTCATGGAATATTTACTGGATTTACGTTAGCACCGGCTGTAATCGGTATCATTGCAGCAATTCCAATTCTCTTTATTAAGTTTTCTGGAAAAGTACGAGAAGATGCGATAGAGGAAATTAAACAAAGACGACAAGCCTAAAATTCTATAACCTACTCATGAAGTTGCGTTGCATTGCATGAGTAGGTTATTTTCATTTATATATATATATGATATAATTTCGTAATTTGAAAAAAGGAGATTTTGTATGAACGGCGATGAATTGCACTCATTTTTAGAACATAACAACACGCACAAAGCTGCCGAGTGGGATTTAATTAAGCGTGAATTTAATCCGGAAACTGAGGAAATAAATGGTGAGGAAGTTTATGTTTTTGATATGATTTTTGATCAGACAATAACGCCTATCGAAGATCCTATCGGAATATCCCAGCAACTACCTACTGCGTTTATTCCAATGCACATTCATCACTATATTGAATTAATTTATGTTTATAGGGGGAAATGTACAGTTGTTTTCCAAAATGTTAAGAGAACCATCTCTGAAGGTGAAATAATTATAATAGAAAAAAAGACACCTCACGCAGTAAATGGGTTGAACGATAAGGATATAGTGATCGATATAAAATTAAAGCATGACTACTTGTCATCTAGTTTTCTAAGTAGATTCACTCATAAAAGTATCATTTCTCAGTTCTTAATAGACTCACTTATAAACAATAGAAGTGTAAATAATTATCTATATTTTCCTTTTAATCCTCGCTCAAAAATCAAGGGAATTATGGCACAAATTATGTGTGAGTATTTTGATAAAGATTTTTGCTCAGCAGATATGATTAATTCATATATGTTTATATTGTTTACAGAATTGATTCGCCACGGTACAAACATAGATAACGTAAAGTCAAGAGATTCCAAGCAAGATGTTATAGCTCTTGATTTTTTGAAATATATAGAAAAGCATTATATGGATTGCAGTCTAACAGAAATGGCTGCTCACTTTAATTATCATCCTAACTATGCCTCCTCTGTTTTAAAAAAATCAACAGGGAAATCTTTTAAGGATCTTCTCCAAATTCAACGTCTGAATAAAGCAGCGTTATATTTAACAAATTCTGACCTAACTGTAGGGGAAATTGCAGAAAAAGTAGGATATACTAGCTTATCTTTCTTTTATAAAAAATTTCATGAGATTTTCTCGCAAACTCCTAAAGATTATAGAGAAACTAACCTTTAAGAATTTGGCAAGAATCCTAAAAAACCGCATTTAAAAACGGTTTTTTTTTCAATCACATTTCCGAAAATATATATTTGATTCGAGCAATACTCCTCTTTCTTTCTAACATTAAAATCAATGAATGCGTTTGCTAAAATAACTTTATAGAAGCGTTTAAAAAAGCAAAAGGAGTGCAAACGACATGACATTTCATTTTCCATCACAATTTATTTGGGGTTCAGCTACTGCAGGCCACCAAGTTGAGGGGAATAATATAAATACTGATTTTTGAAATTTTGAAGAGCATGCAGAAGGTTCGCCTTATAAAGATAAATCTGGTGATACGATAGATCATTATAGGCTTTATAAAGAAGATATTGCTTTAATGGCTAGCCTTGGATTAAAGGCTTATCGATTTTCAATTGAGTGGTCTAGAATTGAGCCTGAGAAAGGGCAATATTCCTATTCGGAAATCGAACATTATCGAAATGTGCTCGAAACATGTCATGAACATGGTATTACACCTGTGGTGGCAATGCATCACTTTTCTTCACCGAAATGGCTAATGAGATTGGGAGGATGGGCAAGTCCTGAGGTGCCCGATCTTTTTGCAAAATATTGTGAAGTTGTATATAAAGAGATTGGGCATTTGATTCCATACACTCTTACTATGAATGAAGTTAATCTTCCTGTTATGTTAAGAGAAGTATTTTCAAATATTGGCTTTATTCCTCCAGTTGGAATAGAGAGAGATGCGTGGACTGCTCCTAAATGGAGAGAATCAGCTGCTAAATTATGCGGTACAACATTTGACAATTATTTCACTTTTCATATGATTTCCGATGAAAATTCTATTAAGATATTAAAATCAACGCACAAAAAAGCACGTGAGGTTATTAAACGTATATCTCCGAATACAAAAGTGGGATTTTCGATGGCACTTTCAGATATTCAGTCCATACCAGGTGGAGAAGAACTTGCAGAGAAGAAATGGCAAAGTTATTTTGGACAATTTCAAGATATGATCACTGGTGATGACTTCTTTGGCCTTCAAAACTATACTCGTGAAACATATGGTCCAGAAGGACAAGTAAAGCCAGATGAAGCCACTGAGTTAACACAAATGGGATATGTTTATTGTCCTGAAGCACTTGGAAAGGTGATTAGAAAGGTTAGTCAATCAGTTCAGATTCCAATCATGATTACTGAACATGGTGTGGCAACGGTAGATGATAAAAGACGTGTTGAATTTATACGAAGAAGTCTAGAAGGTGTGCAATCATGTTTGAAAGATGGAATTGATCTTATCGGGTATCTTCATTGGTCAACTTTTGACAATTTTGAGTGGAATTCCGGTTACTCGATGCAATTTGGGTTAATAGAAGTTGATCGAACAACTCAAGAAAGAAAAGTGAAAGAAAGTGGACGTTTACTTGGGCAAATTGCTCAGAACTCACTAGTTGCGAGATAAACAATTTATGTAGACAATAGGATAACCACCTATAGCAGAAAGGAAATAACTAGTGAAGAAAGGGGAAAACAGATGTCAAAATTAATAATAGATTCATTAAAATGTGAGTATCGAGAAAAACCATTAGGCATTGACATAAAGAAGCCACGTATAAGCTGGAAAATTCAATCAGATATTCGTGGAACGATGCAAAAAGCTTACCAAATCCAAGTAGCCATGATGGATGACTTTTCTGAAATACTTTGGGATTCTCAAATAGTGGAATCTGAGGAGTCTATTCATGTTGAATATAGTGGGCCGGAGCTTGTTTCAAGGAAAAGATATTTCTATCGTGTGAGGGTTTGGGATAATTTTGAGAGGAAATCGTCTTGGAGTCCTTTTTCTTGGTGGGAAACAGCGTTGTTAGACTCTTCAGAGTGGAAAGCAAGCTGGATTATGCCCACACCTAAAGAACTTGATACGAACTCAGAGCCTGCATTTTTACTAAGAAAAGAATTTAATGTTAAGAAGGAGATAATAGCAGCCCGACTTTACGGAACTGGGGTTGGCTTATATGAATTATTTCTTAATGGTAAACGAGTTGGAGAAGATTTATTTTCTCCAGGGTGGACAAGTTATCATAAACGGTTGCAATATCAGACCTATGACATAACTCCTCAGCTTATTGAAGGAGAAAATGCTCTAGGAATTGTATTAGCAGATGGCTGGTACAAAGGAACACTTAGCTTTGAAAATAAAAGACATGTGTACGGTGATAAAAGAGCGGCATTATTCCAGTTATTTGTTGCATATAGTGACGGTACTGAGGAAGTGATTTTAACGGATTCTACTTGGAAAGCATCTACCGGCCCAATTTTATATTCTGAAATATATAATGGGGAGATCTATGACGCTAGACATGAAAAGGAAGGCTGGAGCAAGTCGAGGTTTGATGATACTAACTGGAATGAAACAGTAGTTTTGGATTTACCAATCTCTAACTTAGTTGCACAGGAAAACTGGCCGACACGAGTAACCGAAGTCATTAAGCCGATCGAGTCGTTTGTTACTCCTGCAGGTGACACAGTATTAGATATGGGGCAAAACATGGTAGGTAGAATGAAGTTCAAAGTAGAAGCTCCTGAGGGTACTCGCATAGTACTAAAACATGCAGAAGTTCTTGATATAGATGGAAATATCTATTTTGGTAACCTTGGGAAAGCTGAGCAACAGATCGAATATATTGCAAAAGGCACAGGGGTAGAAACATATACCCCACATTTTACTTACCAAGGCTTTCGATATGTAAGAGTAGAGGGATACCCTGGACAGGAGAAAGGATTACCACTCGAAAACTTTGAGGGAGAAGTTATTCATTCTGATATGGAGTCAACAGGAGAGTTCCAATGTTCAAATCCTCTTATTAACCAGCTTCAGCAAAATATTGTTTGGGGTCAACGAGGGAATTTTCTTGATTTACCGACAGATTGCCCACAACGTAATGAGAGATTAGGATGGACTGGTGATGCTCAGGTCTTTATTGATACCGCGTTATTTAATTTTCAAGGGGGACCATTTTTTACGAAGTGGCTGCGTGACTTAAAGGCTGATCAGCTTCCTGACGGAAATGTGCCAATAGTTATTCCAGCTGTAGTTGCTGGTGTAGGATCAGCTGCTTGGGGGGATGCCGCAACAATCATCCCGTGGACGATATATCAAAAATATGGAGACAAACGATTACTAGCTGAGCAATATGACAGTATGAAGGCTTGGGTCGAGTATATACGTAAACAAGGAAAAAATGAGTTTCTTTGGGATTCAGGCTTTCATTTTGGTGATTGGCTGGCACTTGACGCAAAAGAAAATAGCTTTGTAGGTGCGACGCCGAAGGATTTCATTGCGACTGTATTCTATGCGTATTCAACGAGAATTCTCCGTGATACAGCAGAAGTTCTTGGTAAAACGGAAGAAGTTCAAGAATATAGTGAGCTATTGGAAAGAATTGTTGAGCAGTTTAATTATGAATTTATTGCTCCATCCGGAAGATTAGTTTCTCCAACTCAAACAGCTCATGTTATTGTACTTATGTTTGATTTAGTTGAAGGGAAGGCAAAAGAGCGAACAGCATTCGAACTAAACGAATTAATTATACAAAACAATTATCATTTAACAACTGGATTTGTTGGAACACCTTATTTGTGTTTAGCCTTATCAAAAGGAGGCTACCATGAAACAGCGGTTAAGTTATTAATGCAAGAAAAGTTTCCATCATGGCTATATCCAGTAAAAAAAGGTGCTACAACCATCTGGGAGCACTGGGATAGTATAAAAGAAGATGGTTCGTTTTGGAGTGAACAAATGAATTCGTTTAACCATTATGCATATGGTTCAATTGGAAATTGGCTGTACACAGATGTGGCGGGTCTTAGCATGGATAACGCTACTCCTGCATTTAAACGGATTCGTATTCAACCAAAATTTGCAGGCACTGAGTTTACTCATGCTAAAGCGGTTTACGAATCAATGTATGGGAAAGTAGTATCATCATGGTCACTTACTCAAGATGATGTTGAAATCAATATAGAAATACCACCAAACACAACTGCGGAGATCTTACTTCCTTTTGCGTCAATATCTGATGTTCTTGAAAGTAATCTTCTATTGGCTGATTCTCAGAGCATTTATAATTACAAAGAAAATTTTGAAGGTGTTTGTGTTTCAGTTGGCTCTGGAAGATATCATTTTAAATACAAAAATATACGTGGATTAAAGCCAACATTTACTGAAGAAACAAGACTCATTGATCTTCTTGATAAAAAGAAGGCAGTGGAAGTATTAGAGGAAACTGCGCCTGGGATAACAAAGCCACCTGGTATTTTTGCAACTAAAACAAAAATGTTAAAAGATTTGGCTGAATACTCTGAAGCAAACCTAACAAGTAATAAAGTAACTGCACTTGTAGAGAAGTTAAATAAAATTGAATGGGATAAGGAAAATAGCTAAATCCTGTTTATGAAAAGACCTACTCCGTATATAGTAGGTCTTTTTTTATATCGACATCATTCTATAAACTTCAGGGAGTGACATGCACCCCTAAAATAAATGTGTCAACAAATCAACATAAACAAAAATAAATAAGGTATATTATTTTTGTTTATGTTGATTTGATTTTGTTTTATTATTAAAATATACATATACTAATTATAATCAAATTAGTTCCATATAAGGAGAGATGATTGATGAGTAAAATCATGAATAAAAAATTCATATATACAGCACCATTCATGGAGGAAATGATTGATACAGCCACTAATCTTTATCGCTTAGGTTGGGATGAGCGGAATGGCGGGAATATTAGTTACTTGTTACAAGAAGATGAAATCAAAGCGTATTTGGATATTACTAACATGAAACGAGTTGTGGAAGTTAACTTTGATGCTTCGGAACTGGCAGGACGCTATTTTATCGTAACAGGATCTGGTAAGTATTTTAAAAACATAAAGGAACATCCTGAAATAAATCTGGGAATTATTCGTATTACTGAAGAAGGAAATCAGTATGAGATTCTTTGGGGATTCGAAAATGGTGGAGTGGCAACTAGTGAATTGCCTACTCATTTGATGAATCATATTCAACGGTTAAAAGTAGATCAAAATCATCGTGTTATTATGCATTGCCATGCTACTAACTTAATTGCTATGACATTCACACATAGTCTAATAGAAGAAGATATGACCAAAACATTATGGGAAATGTGCACAGAATGTATTGTTGTTTTTCCAGAAGGAATTGGGGTAATTCCATGGATTGTTCCGGGAACAACTGAAATAGGTGAAGCAACAGCAGATAAAATGAAGGATGTTAGACTTGTATTATGGCCTCATCACGGTATTTTCGGAGCAGGGACAACAATGGATGAAACGTTTGGTTTAATCGAAACAGCTGAAAAGGCGGCACAAGTATATACAACTGTTTGTGCACAAGGCGGGAAAAAACAAACAATCACAGATCATCAGCTAATGGAGCTTGCAACGGCATTTCAAGTGGTACCGAGGGAAGGGGTATTATTTAGAAAAGGAAATTAACTTGTGAAGAGGGAGACCTAAAGGCCCCTCTTCTTATTATTAATCAATCAGTAAATCTTCTGTAATAAACTTCAAAAGCGCCCTCACCGCATACGACTGATACCGATCTTTTTTGGTAATAATCCCAAGCTCCCACATTGGAGGAGAGGCTAAGGGGATCATCTTAATAGTCTGCTGATCCATTTTTTCATAAATTGATTTTGGAAGAAGTGTTATTCCTAATTCAGCTCCAACGAGTTCAGTGATCAAATCCCATTGAGAGCTTTCATAAACAATATTTGGATGAAAACCAGCTTCCTTACAATGTTTAATGATGAGCTCATGTAAGGCAAACTCTCTATTAAATAGAATAAAGTTTTCTTCAGCTAATTGTTGAAGCTTGACTTCCTCTTCGTTTGCCAATGTGTGAGATTGGTTGGTATAAAGCATAAATTCTTCCTTAATAAACGGAGTGATATTGAACTTACTATCTTCTGTTGGTAGGACGATCATTCCCACATCAACTTGTCCTTCATCTACTAAGTGTTCAATTCTTTTTGCGCCAAGTTCAATTAATTCTAAAGATACCTCAGGATAAAGCTCTCTGAATTTCTTTGCAATACTAGGAAAGAAGAGGGTTCCGATTAATGGAGGAATTCCTATTTTTATTTGTCCAGTTGGCAGATTCATTAAATCATCTAATAATCTAGAAAGTTCGTCTGTGCTTCCTAAAATTTTAATAGCTTGTTTATAAACAATTTCTCCAGCATCAGTTAGCATCAGCTTACGAGTTGATCGTTCAAATAATTCTACCTTTAGTTCTGATTCCAGTTTTTTAATAGATTTACTCAAGGTAGGTTGTGAAATATAGGTGTTTATCGCTGCTTTTGTGAAGCTTCCGTAGTTTGCGACTTCTATAAAATAACGAAGATCTTTTAATTCCAAGCTCATCACCTTTTATTCTGATTTGTTATAAATTTTATAACTATTATTCATTTTACTCATAAGTGAGATTGCTGTAAATTAATAAGTAAATATAGAACAAAGCTTCAGAATAAACTCTTATTAAGGGAGGAACTTGAAGATGAGTCAGAATGAGGTTGTAATTGTAAGCGCTTTACGGACGCCGATAGGACAGTTTGGCGGTAGCTTAAAAAATATAAGTGCTGTTCAATTAGGTTCAATTGTTATTAAAGCGGTGATGGAAAGAACAGGAATTAAAGGAGATATGATAGATGAAGTAATCATGGGGAATGTGCTTCAAGCTGGACTTGGTCAAAATCCAGCTAGGCAAGCTGCGATAGGAGCAGGGTTGCCGCAACATGTTTCCAGTTTCACGATTAATAAAGTGTGTGGCTCAGGATTGAAGGCCGTTCACTTAGCCTCACAGGCAATTTTGACAGGAGACGCCGAAATCGTTATTGCTGGTGGAATGGAAAATATGAGCCAAGCGCCTTATATTACCATGGGAGCAAGAGAAGGGTATAAAATGGGCGATCAAAAGCTGATCGACAGCATGATTCATGACGGACTTTGGTGTGCGTTTAATGATTATCATATGGGAATCACAGCTGAAAATATATGTGATCATTATGAATTAACACGTCAGGAACAAGATGAATTTGCTGCATGGAGTCAAGAAAAAGCAGAAAAGGCTTTGAAAGAAGGAAGATTTAATGATGAAATCGTGCCGGTTACGATCCCGCAACGCAAAGGGGAACCGCTTCTATTTGATAAGGATGAATATGTTAAGCCTGGGACAACGGTTGAAAAGCTGGAGAAGTTAAGACCTGCATTTAAAAAGGATGGCAGAGTAACAGCTGGTAATGCTTCAGGGATTAATGATGGTGCTGCTGCAGTTCTAATGATGAGTGCGCGTAAGGCTGAAGAGCTTGGTATAAAGCCTTTAGCAGCGATTAAAGCAAATGCAAGTGCTGCAGTTGATCCAAGTATGATGGGAATTGGTCCAGTTCCGGCCACAAAGAAAGCATTGAAGAAAGCTAGATTACGTGTTGAAGATCTTGATCTTATTGAAGCGAATGAAGCTTTTGCTGCACAGTCATTAGCAGTAGGAAAAGATCTTCAATTTTCTAAAGAAAAATTAAATGTTAATGGAGGAGCCATTGCATTAGGACACCCAATCGGAGCGAGTGGAACAAGAGTATTAACAACACTTATTCACGAATTGAAGCGTCGCAATGGCAAGTATGGGTTGGCAACATTATGTATCGGTGGCGGTCAAGGAGTTTCAACGATTATTGAAGCATATTAAGAGAGGGGTATAGAAGATGAAGAAAATATTTACAAGCTTTGAAGAAGCAGTTGCAGAGATTAAGGATGCTATGACATTAATGGTCGGTGGTTTTGGATTAGTTGGAATTCCTGAAAATCTTATTAAAGCTCTTCGTGATAAAAATGTAAAAGATTTAACGGTTATTTCGAATAACTGTGGGGTAGATGATTGGGGACTAGGTTTACTACTAAATAATAAACAAATTAAAAAGATGGTATCTTCTTATGTTGGAGAAAATAAAGAGTTTGAAAGACAAGTATTAAGTGGAGAATTAGAAGTTCAACTTACCCCTCAAGGATCGTTAGCAGAAAAAATTCGTGCAGGTGGAGCAGGAATCCCGGCATTCTATACTCCAGCTGGTGTAGGTACACCAATTGCAGAGGGAAGAGAAACGAGAGAATATAATGGAAAAGAATATTTATTAGAAGAGGCTCTTACTGCGGACTTTAGTTTAATAAAAGCTTGGAAGGCTGATAAATTAGGAAATGTTATTTACCGAAAAACGGCCCAAAACTTTAACCCAATTATGGCTGCTGCAGGAAAAGTAACCATTGTAGAGGTCGAAGAAATTGTTGAAGTAGGTGAGCTTGATCCAGATGCTATCCATACGCCAAGTATTTATGTTCAAGGACTTATTGTTGGAAAACATGAAAAACGAATTGAGCGTTTAACTATTAAATCTTAATAGAATCATAGAGGAGGGGAAGAGTATGACAAATGTACGTGTGAAAATTGCGCAAAGAGCTGAAAAAGAAATTCAGGACGGTTTTTATGTGAATTTAGGAATTGGAATGCCAACAATGGTTGCGAACTATATTTCTGACAATAAAAATGTTGTTCTTCAATCTGAAAATGGTTTGTTAGGGATTGGGCCCTACCCTGCAGAAGAAGAGGTAGATCCGGATTTAATTAATGCGGGGAAAGAAACTGTTACAGCCATTAAAGGAGCCAGTTTCTTCAGTAATGCAGAGTCATTCGCGATGATTCGTGGTGGCCATATTGATGTTGCTATTTTAGGTGGAATGGAAGTATCTGAAAATGGTGATCTAGCAAACTGGATGATCCCAGGAAAAATGATTAAAGGCATGGGCGGTGCAATGGATTTAGTTCATGGTGCGAAAAAGATTATTGTTATTATGGAGCATGTGAACAAAGCTGGCCAACCTAAAATTTTAAAACAATGTACCTTGCCGTTAACAGGGCAAGGTGTTGTAGACCGAATTATCACAGACAGGGCTGTTATTGATGTAAAAGAGGATGGGTTGCATTTAGTTGAAGTGGCAAAAGGATATAGTGTTCAAGACATAATTGATTCGACTGAAGCGGAGTTGAAGATTTCTGAGAATGTTTTGTGCGATACTTTTTGATTTTTAATAGAAAGAAAAACCCGAGTAGAAGTTGTTGTTAAAGATTTCTATTCGGGTTTTTTATGTGGGTAACTATCTATAATGGCCCAAAGTAATTATGGTAATGGCTGTTGCTGAGTTATACAGTGAATATTGCCTCCAGCTACAGATATTTCTCTAGTGTTTACAGGAACGATTTCTCGATCAGGAAACATTTTTTTGAAAGTCTCGATGGCAACTGCATCTTGAGGATCATCAAATACAGGTAGAATCACACCACCATTGCATAAATAACAATTAATATAGGTGGAAATGAATGTTACATCAGTTGAGCGACGGAAGCTGTTATGAGCAAAGTCAATTTCTTCACTTTCAGATGGTGTTAACAGGATTTGGTCAGGAAGATGAATCTTATGGATTTTTAACTGTCTTCCCTTTGCATCTGTTGCAGCACTTAATATGTCATAGGCATCCTTTAAGATCTTATACTGTGAATGATTCGGGTCGTCAGTCCAACCAATTGCCACCTCACCAGGTCGGATAAAAAAGACAATTTCATCTACGTGTCCATCAGTTTCATCACCAACTAACCCATCTTTAAGCCAAATGACTTTTTCTATATTTAAATAATCATCTAGTTTCTTTTCAATTTCTTCCTTTGAAAGTGAGGGGTTACGGTTTGCATTTAATAAACATTGTTCTGTTGTAATTAATGTACCTTCACCGTCAACCGTAATGGCGCCACCTTCAAGGATTAGTTCGGAAGCGTCATATCTTTTTAGCTGTTCAATTTCAAGAACTTTCTTCTTAACATGTAAATCCAGATGCCATGGAAAATATAGTCCTTCTTCCAGACCACCCCAAGCATTGAATCCCCAATCAATCCCGCGGACTTCACCTTTATCATTTTTTACAAATGTAGGGCCCATGTCTCTCATCCAAGCATCATTAGAAGATAATTCTATGACTCTAATGTTTTCTGGTAGCTTGGCACGAGCGTTTTCAAATTGATCAGAGGATACGCACATTGTAACAGGTTCAAATGTTGAAATTGCTTTTGCTACTTCAACAAATACTCGTTGTGCTGGTTTTGCACCTGCTCTCCAAGTATCAGTTCGTGTAGGCCAGAGCATCCAAGTTCCTTTATGAGGCTCAAATTCTCCAGGCATTCTAAATCCATCTTTCTTGGGTGTGCTAGTAATCTGTACAACCATCTATGATCCTCCTAATCTTTAAATATATGGTAGGTGCATTTGGATGAATAAATTGTAGCTATTAATAAATTGAATTTATCATTATTTATGCAATAAGTGTGCCAATTCTTAAATCAGAAGTTATGTATATCATATTTTTTAATTCTCCGGGTGATGGATGATTGTGTAATCCCTAGTGCAGTAGCAGCTTTTCTTGCAGTACCGTGCTCAATTAATGCATGTTGAATCATTTCTTTTTCAATGTTTTCTATATACTCTGTTAGGCTTTGGTGATTTAACTGTAATGTTGTGATTTTATTAGAGGTAGTTGCGCTGGTCGTTATGGATTTATTGTGAATATTTTCTGGTAAATCTTCTAATGAAATAAGGTTGTTATATGCTGTGATGACTAATCTTTCTACTGTATTTTCTAGTTCTCTAATATTTCCAGGCCATTCATAATGCTGTAACTGTTCTAATGTTTCTTTGTTAAAAGCGACATTTCGGTTATATTTGTGGTTGAATTTTTCTAGGTAGTGGTAAAGAAGTGGAAGAATGTCGTCTTGTCGGTCTTTAATAGAAGGTATTTCAATTGTGATAACATTTAGGCGGTAAAACAAATCCTCTCTAAATTTCTTTTGTTTCACCATTACTTGTAGATTTTGATTTGTTGCTGCTATGATTCTGATATCTGCCTTTTTTTCTTCCGTACTTCCAATCGGAATGTATGTTTTATTTTGTAGTAATTGCAATAATTTCGGTTGAAGATGAAGAGGTAACTCCCCAATTTCATCTAAAAACAGTGTACCTCCGTTAGCTTTTTCAACTAATCCTTGTTTTCCTTTGGAGTTAGCTCCTGTAAAAGCTCCTTTCGTATAGCCAAATAATTCTGATTCAACTAATGTTTCTGGTATTGCACTACAATTTATTTTTACAAATGGTTTATCAGATCTTTGACTTTTTAAGTGAAGCTCCTCTGCTGAAAAGCTTTTTCCAACACCAGACTCTCCAGTTAATAAAACGGTTGCATCGAAGCTTGCCACTCTGTTAATTAACTCAATCATTTCAACATGTTTTTTACTTTTACCTATGATCTTTTTGTTGTTTGTTTCTTTGTTTTGAGATAATTTCATTTCTTGGATTTGCTCCCAGTACTGCTTTACTAATGCTTCCGTTTTTTCCAGTTTAAGTGAAGCTTTTACGGTTTCTGTCACATCTTTAACATGAACAACCACATGTTCTGTTCCTTCTATTTTAATTAAATAGCCTGTTGCGAGATATTGTCTTCCTTTTGAGGTTTGTACCTTTGTTGTTGTTTCTCTTGTCTTTAAAACTATTTTTGTAACAGATGGTGTAAAAACCCCCATTGTTTCTAATTCCTCAACAGTTTTTCCGATTATGTTTTCTCGACTTAATCCGAGCTGTTTTGTACTTGTATTATTAAGCCATTTTGCAATCCCATTATGATCAGCTATAAAAATCCCATCATTAAGATGATTAAGAACAGCTGTGAAAAATTCACTATGTAAGCTCATACGTCAGCTCCTTTTGAGTCGATATCGAATCAGTTAATCGAAATCGATTCATTTTTGATGCGAAATCGATTCATCTGCGTGTCAATAGTATCATTATTCAGAAAATTTGTCTATTTAAGCTCTATTTCAACTCTAATTTTCATTTGGCATAGAACTTGCACTTAGAAAAATGAGGAGGGGAAGAAGTGGAAATAACTAAACTAAGTATTAATAGAACTAGACTTCTAGAAACAATTAATATTAGTTCAAAAATTGGGGCGATAGATAATGGAGGACTGAATCGACTAGCTCTTACACATGAAGATAAATTGATGAGGAATCAATTTTGCGAGTGGCTGAAGGCAGAAAATCTTGAGGTAAGAGTGGATGATTTCGGAAACATATATGGACGAAGAAACGGTAGAAAAAACAATGGGCCTGCAATAGCCATAGGGTCACATCTTGATACACAACCTTGTGGTGGCCGTTATGATGGGATACTCGGTGTTTTAACTTCATTAGAAGTGATTCGTGTGCTAAATGAGCATGGAATTGAAACCGATTATCCAATTGAGATTATTAATTTTACAAATGAAGAAGGTGCAAGATTTTCACCACCAATGCTAGGATCTGGTGGGGTTGCCGGTGTATTTACAAAGGATTTTATTTATAACTTAAAAGATACAAATGGAAAAACATTCGAAGAAGCTCTAAAGGAAATTGGATATATGGGTGATGAGGAAAATCGGATTAAATTAGTGAGGAATTTCATTGAGCTTCATATTGAACAAGGACCTATTTTAGAAAGAGAGAATAAAACGATCGGAATTGTTGAGGGAATTCAAGGGATGAGTTGGTTAACGGTTAAAGTGATTGGAGAAAGCAATCATGCAGGACCAACTCCAATGGAAAATCGGAAGGATCCTTTAGTGATTTCATCTAAAATGATTACACGTATTAATGAACTTACTCGTGAGATTGAGGCTTAAAAACAACGGTAGGAAAGTTGAATGTTAGTCCCAATGTTGCGAATGTTATTCCTGGTGAAGTTGAATTTACGGTTGACATCAGACACCAAGATGATGAGACGAGAAATGACGCAATGGAAAGATTAAAAGAACAATTAAGTACTTTAGCTTTTTTACATCAAGTGGAGTTAACGATTCAAACACCTTGGGATTCAAATGCTGTTACGTTTTCACCGCTTATAACAGATGTTATTTCAGAAACTGCTGAAAAGTTGAATTTCTCATTTAAAAGATTGTACAGCGGTCCAGGACATGATGCTAAATACATGAGTTATTTAGGTGATACAGGGATGATCTTTTTACCGAGTATTAATGGAATTAGTCATAATGTGTTAGAGAAAACATTGGACGATGATATTGAAAAGGGAGCTACTCTTCTTTTATCAGTTATTCTGAGTCTATCAACTGAAAATTAATAGGTTGGGAGCGAATGAACATGACATTTAAACAAGAGGAATTACTAACTAAAACAAATTTTGATGAGCTAAGTAATTTAGATAAAAAACATATTATCCACCCTGTGGCTGTGCCAAAGGTTCATGCGTCAGTAGGACCAAAGATTATTTTTTCTGAAGGAAAAGGTGTTTATGTAAAAGACGTTCATAATCGTTCCTATATTGATGGAGTTTCAATGTTATGGAATGTCAATGTAGGTCATGGCAGAAAAGAATTAGCTGATGTAGCACATGAGCAAATGATGAAAATGGCGTATAGCTCAACTTTCTATGGATATGGAAATGAGCCGGCTATCCGTTTAGCAGAGAAAATAGCCTCCATCACTCCTGGTGATTTAAATACGATTTTTTATACGTCCGGAGGATCTGAATCAAACGATACAGCTTTTAAACTATCACGATTTTATTGGGAACAAAAAGGTTTTAAGAATAAAAGGAAAATTATTTCATTAAGACGAGGATATCACGGTGTTACAGTTTCAGCACAGAGGGCAACTGGTATTGATGCGTTTAGAAATTTTTCTGGCTCTTCAGATCCTGATATTTTAAATGCAAAAGCTCATTTAACAGAATGTGAACTTGGAGACAAATCTCACCCTGAGTTTTCAGGATGTATCAGAAGCATTATTGAGAGTGAGGGTGCAGAGCATGTGGCTGCAGTAATTCTTGAGCCAATTCAGGGAGCTGGTGGCGTTCATCTACCTCCAGAAGGATATTTGAAAGCCGTTAGGAAGCTTTGTGATGAGTTTAATATTTTACTAATAGCTGATGAAGTTATTTGTGGGTTTGGTAGAACAGGAGAGTTATTCGGAGTAAATAATTGGGAAGTTGTTCCTGATTTAATGAGTATTGCGAAAGGAATTACAAGCGGTTATTCACACCTTGGTGGTGTTGTGATGAATAATCGAGTTGCCGATGTGATTAAAGAGTATGATGATGTTCTTCCACATGGGTTTACGTATAGTGGCCACCCAACCGCTTGTGCTGTAGGACTTAAGAATATCGAAATTATTGAGAATGAAAGACTGGTTGAGAATGCTCATCAAATGGGTGCTGAACTAGAAAAAGGTTTTAACTATTTAAATGAAAAACATGAGATTTTCACAAATCAAAGAAATGTTGGACTACTAGCTGGTTTTGATTTAATGAAAGATCCAGATCACAATATCCCTTTTGAGCAGTCCAAACAAGCAGCTGTTTCAGTTGTTGATGAGTGTTATAAACGAGGACTATTGATAAGATGCTTTGATTTTGAGCCAGGGATGAATATTATCGCAGTTGCGCCTCCATTAACAATTACGAAACAAGAGATTGAAAAGACCATTTCTATTTTGGATGATGCTCTAGCATCTTTTTCACAAAAATTATGATCTAACTAGGAGGTTTTGAAGTGATTCAACTTCATCCAGATGTTATTACCTTTTTATTACAAGGACCTAAACAATTATTTATAAATGGAGAATGGAAAGATTCAGTAGAAGGAAGGACCTTTGAGACAATCAATCCTGCTACCGAAGAAATTCTTACTGAAGTGTATGAAGCGGGATTAAAAGATGTTGATTTGGCTGTTGAAGCCGCAGCTGAAGCATTTGAAAATGAATGGTCTCAGATTAGTTCTTATGAGCGTTCAAAGTTAATGAATAGGTTAGCGGATCTTATGGAACGTGATATAGAAATATTAGCTCAATTAGATACGCTAGATAATGGTAAGTCAATCAATGAAATGTTATCAGCTGATTTACCAAATGCAATCGAAAATTTAAGATACTTTGCTGGTTGGACAAATAAAAACTACGGTGAAACGATTCCTGTCTCTGGAGAATTTTTAAACTATACTAGACATGAAGCAGTTGGAGTTGTAGGGCAAATTATTCCTTGGAATTTTCCGATCATGATGGCACTATGGAAGATAGCTCCAGCTCTTGCAACTGGTTGTACAATTGTTCTTAAACCAGCTGAGCAAACCCCGCTTTCGGCTATTTATCTTGGGAAGCTAATAGAGGAGGCTGGTTTTCCAAAAGGTGTTATTAATATTATTAATGGCTTCGGGAAAATTGCTGGTGAGGCGTTAGTTCGTCATCCAAAAGTGAATAAAATTGCGTTCACAGGCTCAACACCTGTTGGTCAAAGAATCATGAAGATAGCCGCAGACACGTTAAAGCGTGTAACGTTAGAACTTGGTGGGAAATCTCCAAACATCATCTTACCTGATGCTGATTTAGACAAAGCAATTCCAGGAGTGTTTTCAGGTATTATGGTCAATCAAGGACAGGTTTGTTGTGCCGGATCAAGAGTTTTCATCCCAAGGCATATGTACAAAGAAGTAACTGATCAATTAGTAGATTATGCAAACAGGGTTACATTAGGAAATGGGTTAGATGAATCAACAACAATGGGACCGTTAGTTTCTAAAAGACAGCAAGAGATCGTCACTTCTTATATTCAAAAGGGAATTGAAGAAGGAGCTCATTTATTAGTTGGAGGGAAAACAATAGAATCTGGTTATTATGTTACTCCTACCGTGTTTACTGAGGTTGAGGATCATATGACAATCGCACAAGAGGAGATTTTTGGACCAGTTGTTGTTGCGATGCCTTATGATGATCTCGAAGAAGTAATTGAAAGAGCAAATGCTTCTTCATATGGATTAGCAGCTGGAGTTTGGACTGAAAATGTAAAACATGCTCATAAAGTAGCAAATCTATTAAAAGCAGGTACTGTATGGGTGAATTGTTATAATATTACGAACGCGGCAGTTCCGTTCGGCGGCTATAAGGAATCTGGATTTGGTAGAGAAATGGGTTCATATGCTCTTTCTAATTATACAGAGGTTAAGAGTGTTTGGATTAATCTTGAATAAATTAAAATTTTTCCCGTCGCTTAGGCGGGAAACTATTAACCAAGTACTTTTAACATAGAGAGTCGTTAACTTGCTAGATAAAACATTGTAGGAAGGGTGTTTTTAAATTGGATGTAAAAGAAAATAGTGGTCAACTTCGAAGGCAATTGAAATTAATACATGTGATCGCAATCGGGATTGCCTATATGTCTCCATTTGCTGTTTTTGATACATTTGGAATTGCTTCGGATGCATCCGGAGGGTATGTCCCGGCTTCATATTTAGTTGTTTTTACTGCCATTCTATTTACGGCTCTAAGTTATGGTAAATTAGTAAAAATGTTCCCAATATCAGGTTCTGTTTATACTTATACCAGGAAAATCATGAACCCATACATTGGAGTCCTTGTGGGCTTGGGTGACATTTATCGCCTACCTTGCATTGCCGATGATTAATGCATTGTTAGCAAATATTTATTTGTCATCTGGATTTCCAAATATTCCTGAAGCGGTTTGGGTGATCGGTTTAATTGCTGTTATTACGATTTTTAATATTTTTGGAGTGAAAATTACAGCATCTATTAATATATTGCTTGTTATTTTCCAATTCTTAGTTGGGACCATTTTTATTTATTTAAATATTAGAACAATTAATAGTGATGGAGCTCATCAATTTATTACACTACAATCTCTATTTCCTGCAAACATGGAAATGTCACCATTACTTGCTGTACTGCTTTACTAGCGCTATCTTTTATCGGATTTGATGCTATCACAACTCTCTCAGAAGAAACAATTAATCCAAGAAAAAATATTCCGAAAGCGATTTTAATCGTTGCTACTATAGGCGGGGTGTTTTTCTTTACAGTAACTTACTTTATGCAATCACTTTTTCCTGATGTTTCGGTATTTCAAGATATTGAAGGTGCTTCACCTGAAATCGCCTATATAATAGGAGGGAATTTCTTTTTATCACTTTTCATTAGTGGGGCATTAGTTTCGGTATTTGCATCAGGATTAGCGGCTCAATTAAGTGCATCACGTTTATTATTTGCTATGGGAAGAGACAAGGTGATTCCTAAGTCTTTCTTTGGATATGTTTCTCCAAAACAAAACACACCTATATTAAACATTATTCTAGTAGGTATTCTAGCGTTGTCTGCTTTATTTTTAGATTTAGAAACAGCAACCTCTTTAATTAACTTCGGAGCTTTTACCGCTTTTTCGTTTGTTAATTTATGTGTCATTATCTCGTTTTTAAAAACAAAACAGCCACGTACTGCTGTTAACATAATAAGTAATATCATTGCACCTTGTTTAGGTTTAATTTTTATCATTTATCTTTGGATCAATTTAGATCTTTTCTCCATCATCATAGGATTAATATGGACAGGACTTGGCATCATTTATTTAGCCTTTACAACAAATTTATTTAAAAGTCCGCCACCTGAAATTAAGTTTGAAGAACTTGATATGTAATAAGGTATTATAAAAAACATCGTTAGATCTTCTAACAACATCCCTGTTTTTTCATGTGAGGATCGTTACAATGAACTCATCTTAAAGTAAAACAGGTGAGTATCATGCAAATGAGTGCAGGACTTTTTCAACAGCAAGTAACAAGTTTAACGATGACTCAAGGGCTGGCACAAGCAATTTCATTGCTGCAATTCTCGACCGCGGAGCTAACAGATTTTATTCAAGAAAAGTCATTGGAGAATCCCTTACTTGAAATGGAAGATCATGACCCGAAGGATATTATTGTGGATCGCGATTTTAAAAGAAATACAACGATTCGTTATGAAGAGCAAGATAAACAAATATCTCCCCTTGATTTTCTAACTGGAAAAGGAGAGAGCCTTCGAGAACATCTCATTAGTCAATTGAGGCTTCTGAATCTAAGTGAGCATATAAAGAAGCAGGTACAATATTTTATTTATCATGTAAATGAAAATGGTTATTTAACGGAAGATGTGGAGGAGCTTTGTTTAGACTTAAAGATAACGTCAACAGAAGGGAGAGAAATATTATCTCTGCTTCAAAGCTTAGAGCCTGTTGGTGTGGGAGCACGTAATCTTCAGGAATGTTTATTGTTGCAACTGAAAAAAGTCCAGAAAAAAATGAACTTGCTGAAATGATTGTTGCCGAATACATGGAGGCTTTTGCTAATAAAAGATGGAAGATCATCTCAAACAAACTATCAATCTCTTTGGAAGAGATCCAAAAAGTTCATGACGTTATCCAACAGTTAGAGCCAAGACCAGGAAGCTCTTTTAGCCATGATGTTCCAGAGTATATTGCTGCTGATGTTTCGGTGATTGAGGTTGATGGAGAATTGGTGGTTTCAGTAAATGATGACCTGATTCCAAAGATACAATTTCAAGCACAATATAAATCTTTGTTAAAAGATAAAGAAATAAATTCATATATAAAAGAAAAATATCATGAGCTGCAATGGCTAATTAAAAGTGTTAATCACAGACAGTTAACACTGTACCGTGTTGCTAAAGCAATTGTAAAAAAACAAAGAGACTTTTTTTATAAAGGCTCAGAAGCCCTAAAGCCTCTAAGCTTAAAAGATATTGCAGAGGAATTGGAAGTGCACGAGTCCACGGTAAGCCGAATTACGTCCAATAAATATATGGAAACACCTCAAGGAATTTTTGAATTAAAGCATTTCTTTACTCATTCACTCTATACTAGTAGTTCTACTGCTGGTAGTACAACTGCATCACATATTAAAAATGTGATGAAACAAGTGATTGATCAAGAAAATAAGTTAAAGCCATTATCAGATCAAAAGATTGTACACATCCTTGCAGAAGAGCATTCGATTGAGCTTTCAAGAAGAGTGATTGCGAAATATCGAGATGAACTAAATATTCCTTCCTCGTCTAAACGAAAGAGATTTGCTGAAGGAGTTGGATAATTAAGAAGAACGAAGGAATTATTTCTTTCGTTCTTCTTTCATATTTATAGAGTATTGTTTTAATTTCCGTACAATGGAAGGCTGACTGATTCCAAGATATTTAGCCATTTCGTAAGTTGTTTTACAGCGTTCCATTGCTTTATATAGCAATCTTTTTTCTACTTGTTCAACAGCCTTTTTTAAGTTGTGCTCTTCATCGATATGGTGATCAATAAAGGGTAGTGTTGTAGTTTCGGATAGATGTTCTTTTTTAATAGTAGCTGGTAAATGTTCAGGGTAAATGATTTCCTCATCAGTTGTGAGCATAACCCGTTCTAATATATTTTCCAACTCACGAACATTTCCCGGCCATTCATATTGTGTAAATAAGTCGTACGTTGTTGTATGTAGTTTCTTTGATAATTGGTATTTTTCATTAATACTTTTAACATAATGTTGAAGTAAAATCGGTATATCTTCTTTTCTCTCACGTAAGGGGGGATATGAAGCGGAATAATATTAACTCGATAAAATAAGTCTAAACGGAATTCTCCTTTTTCAACCATAGACTCAATATCTTGGTTTGTCGCAGCAATTAAGCGGAAATTGATGTGTCTCTCCTCTTTTCCTCCAACTCTCATCACTTTTTTCTCCTGCAGAACACGTAGTAGCTTTGCTTGGACACTTAAAGGCAATTCTCCAATTTCATCTAAGAAAAGTGTGCCATCTTTTGCTTGCTCAATTAGCCCTTGTTTTCCTTGTTTATTTGCACCTGTAAAAGAGCCAGCCTCATAGCCGAACATTTCTGATTCGAACAATGTTTCAGGAATTGTACTGCAGTTTACTTCTATAAATGGTTCATTTTTTCTAGCACTGTTAGCATGCAGCATCCTGGCAAACGTACTCTTTCCTACACCTGATGGCCCTAACAGAAGAACAGTTGCATCTGTTTTTGATACACGATAAATGGTTTTAACAATTTGCTCAATGGATTGACTGCGAAACAAAATGCCATATTGCTCAGCATCTTTTTCGCGTAGCTCCTCGACCTCGGTTTGATAGCTAACTAGCTTCCTTTGTAATCTCTCATATTCTTCTTGTAGATTCAAAATTTCGGTTTGATCTTGGCTATAGCTAATGACGCACACGATGTTACCTTTTTCGTCGAAAATAGGAAAACCTGTAGCCATAACTACTTTGCCCGTTTTGGTGTGCTGTAAAATTTGACAAGTTTTCTTATTTTCTAAAACCATCGCATGAATTGAAGGAGATAAAATGCCTTCTTTTTGAAGCTGATAAACAGATTTTCCAAGGTATTGATCAGCTTTTATTCCATAGATTGACCAATGATTTGGATTAGAACGAAGTATCACTCCCTGATGATCTGTAATCGTAATATTGTTGTTGGAAGTTTCGATAATTTTATCTAACACCATATTGAGTATGTGCTTTTCCATACATCCTCCAAGATATTGATTCATTTATGAATTAAAATGTTTAGTTGATTTGAATGTAAATCAATTTTAGCATATTTGATTTAAAAGTGAATCAAAATGATTGGAACTATCTTATTAAATCAAGGGAACAAGTTGGCACGGAACTTGCAATATAGTAAAGAAATAATAGATTTTATTAGAGGAGTTGTTAGTCGTGATTGATACAAACAAAATTGAAGAATTAACGGAATTAGATAAGAAACATTTTTTACATCCAACTTCACCGATCGGACAGCAGCAAAAAGAAGGTCCATCGTTTATTTTTACAGAAGGTAACGGAGTTTTTCTAACAGATATGAAGGGAAACAAGCTAATAGATGGAATGTCTTCTTTATGGAATGTTAATATCGGCCACGGCCGTGAGGAAATCAGTGAAGTTGCGAAGGAGCAAATGAAAAAATTAGCTTTTAGCTCTTGTTTTGCAACATTCAGTAATGAGCCGGCAATTCGTCTAGCAGCAAAACTGGCTGAGATTGCACCAGGAGACTTATCAACAACATTCTTCACATCAGGTGGATCGGAATCAAATGATACGGCTTATAAGCTTGCTCGTCATTATTGGGTTTTAAAAGGAAAGCCGAATAAACAAAAAATAATTTCTCGTACAAAGTCATACCATGGAGTTTCAATGGGGGCATTTTTTACAAGTGCGACAGGACTAAAACCGTTTCGGGATTTCACTACATCAATAGCTCCCGATTTTCATTATGTTGATCATTTTTCAACAAAATCACTGCGAAGCTTAATTGAACAAGAAGGACCTGAAACCGTTGCAGCATTTATTGCTGAGCCAGTTCAGGGAGCTGGTGGAGTTCACATTGCTTCAGATGGATACTTCCAAGAAGTTCGTGAAATTTGTGATGAATACGATATTCTCTTTATAACAGATGAAGTTATTACAGGATTTGGCCGTACAGGAACATATTTTGGGATCGATCATTATGGTGTAACACCTGATATGATGTGTTTTGCAAAAGGTGTAACTAGCGGATATGCTCAATTAGGTGGGGTTATGATTTCCGAGACATTACACAAGGAATTTAAAGAACTATCGACTGGAACGTTGCTTCATGGCTATACGTACAGCGGTCACGCAATGGCATGTGCTGTTGCACTTAAAAATATCGAGATTATTGAGCGAGAAAATTTGGTTGAAAATGCGGCAGTAATGGGGCAAGAGATGCTACAAGGCTTTCAATCATTACAGGAGAAACATAGCATGATTGGTGAAGTTCGAGCGCTAGGCTTAATGGGAAATTTGTTGAAATTGTAAAAGATAAGCAAACAAACGAACGTTTTGAGTCACCATTAGCACCTCAAGTTGTTAATGAAGCAGCGAAAAGAGGACTCATACTTCGATCTGTTGTGTTTGATGGTCAAGATACACTTGTTTTTGCCCCACCGCTAATCATGACAAAAGAGGATATTACATCCCTCATTTCCATCCTAGACGAAACGTTTACGTCAGTAACAAAGGATGCTGTAAAACGATAAGGAGGATATAAATGAAAAAACAATTATTTATTAATGGAGAATGGGTTGAAACAGAGTCTTATAAAGATTTACTTTCTCCTTACAGTAATGAAAAAATGGCAGAAATTGCTTCCGCAACAGAAGAAGATGTAGATAAAGCAATTGCTGCAGCTTATCAAACAAACGAAACCATGGCAGAAATGCCTGCACATAAGCGAGCTTCCATTTTAGAAAAGGTGGCAAATCTCATTGAAGCACGTGCAGAAGAAGCGGCCAAAATCATTTCTGCAGAAGCCGCAAAACCATATAAAACAGCTCTTGGTGAAGTGAATCGTACTGTTGCAACCTATAAATTTTCAGCAGAAGAAGCAAAACGCATTCATGGAGAAACAATACCACTTGACGCTGCAGTTGGTGGAGAAAACAGGATTGCTTATACAGTTCGTGAGCCGATCGGTGTGATTGGTGCAATTACACCATTTAATTTCCCAATGAATTTAGTTGCACATAAAGTCGGTCCAGCTATTGCATCAGGAAACACAGTGGTGTTAAAACCAGCTGAACAAACACCGCTATCTTCTTTATTTTTAGCAGATATTTTTAAAGAAGCTGGTTTACCTGATGGTGCTTTAAATATTGTCACTGGTAAGGGTTCTGTTGTTGGAGAAAAAATCGTAAAAGACGATCGGGTGAAAAAAATATCGTTCACTGGAAGTCCAGCAGTAGGAATTGGTATCCGTAATAAAGCAGGCTTAAAACGAGTGACATTGGAACTTGGTTCAAATGCAGCGGTTATTATTGATCAAGGTGTTGATCTAGATAAAATCATCGATCGTTGTGTAATGGGGGCTTTTTCCTTCCAAGGTCAAGTTTGTATTTCATTGCAGCGTGTTTATATTCATGAATCATTGTATGAGCAATTTGTAGAGAAAATGGTGGCTGCAACAAAGCAACTCAAAATAGGAGATCCACTTGATCCTAACACAGATGTTTCAGCATTAATCAGTCCTAGTGATGTTGACCGTGCTCTAGCTTGGATTGAAGAAGCGAAGCAAGGGGGAGCAAAAATCGTAACTGGTGGAGATGCTGAGGGAAATGTATTGCAGCCAACCATTTTAACAGATGTTGATGCTAAGCTTAAAGTCTCTTGTCAAGAGGTATTTGCACCAATTGTCCTTATTAACAAGGTAAGCTCTGTTAAGGAGGCCATCAACTATGTGAACGATTCACGATACGGGTTACAGGCAGGAATTTATACAGACAATATCCATACAGCTCTCATGGCAACGAAAAAGCTACATGTTGGGGGAGTTATGGTCAATGATATCCCGACTTTCCGTGTTGATCATATGCCATATGGTGGTGTAAAAGAAAGCGGAGTGGGACGCGAAGGGGTAAAATATGCGATTGAAGAAATGACTGAGCAGAAATTAGTTGTGTTTAATCAAGCATAAAAATAATGACTATGCTTAATGCCCGCTGGAATTCGGGCATTAAGCCATACATAAAAGAAACCAGATTATGAAATAAGGCTAAATACCACTTTTATATTCAGCAAACTACATAGAACGAGAGGATGAAGGAGATGAAACAAGAAAAAGAGCTGAAAAAGGTTTTAACAAAGGTTGATGTGTTATTTTTAGCCATTGGTGCAATGCTCGGATGGGGATGGGTTGTACTTTCTGGGAATTGGATCGTATCTGCAGGTTCCGCTGGAGCAATCATAGCATTTATTATAGGGGGATTACTCGTAACCTTTGTCGGGATTGACCTATGCCGAACTCGCATCTGCAATGCCTGCAGTAGGAGGAGAGCATCATTATGTTGAGCGGGCAATGGGAAGCAAAGCCGCGTTTATTGCCTCTTGGGCGATCACATTAGGATATGTATCAGTCGTAACGTTTGAAGCTGTTGCCCTTCCAACAGTTATAGATTATTTACTTCCTAGCTATCAGGTTGGTTACTTATGGACAATAGGTGGATGGGATGTTTATCTGACCTGGGTATTAATTGGCTCTGTTGGGGCGATATTGCTTACGGCACTTAATTATTTTGGATTAAAGCCAGCAGCGTTTATGCAGGTTGTTTTAACTGTTTTTATCGTTGGAATTGGGATATTGCTTATATTTGGCGCAGGGACAAATGGAAATCCACAAAATCTTCAGCCGCTTTTCACTGGTGGAGTTGGCGGGATCATGACTGTGCTCATCATGGTACCATTTCTTTTTGTTGGATTTGATGTTATCCCACAAGTTGCTGAAGAAGCAAATATTCCGGCAAAAGATATTGGGAAGATTCTTATTTTTTCTGTAGGCTGTGCGGTTGTTTTCTACTTGGCTATTGCTTTTGGCGTGTCTATGGCACTTGATCAAGAGGCATTAAGTATGACACAATTAGCAACTGCTGACGCAATGGCAGCTGTATTTGGGTCAAGAATTTTCGCAAATATCTTAATATTCGGAGGAATCTGCGGAATTGTTACCAGCTGGAATGCATTTATTATCGGAGGTAGCCGTATTATTTATGCCATGGCAAACTCGGGAATGCTGCCTGCATGGTTCGGATATTTGCATCCGAAATATAAAACACCTTCTAATGCAGTCATCTTTCTGGGGGCTTTAGCAACATTAGCACCATTATTAGGAAGACCAGCACTCGTATGGATTGTTGATGCTGGGGGACTTGGTATCGTTGTTGCCTACTTTTTAGTCGCTTTATCCTTTATTATTTTGCGTAAAAAAGAACCAAACATGGACCGTCCGTTTAAGGCTGGAAAGCAAAATGCAGTGGGTTGGATTGCTCTCTTTTTAAGCTTAGGATTTATTTTATTATACATGCCGGGAATGCCTGCTGCACTAGTTTGGCCATATGAATGGGTAATGGTAGCTGGTTGGATTTTAATAGGAGCGTATTTCTATTATCATATGAATAAGGGGAAATATGAGGTTGTTGAAAATAAGAAAACGAAAAATATATGAAATAATTGATTTCTACAATTAAGTTTAAGTCTCTGAAACCTTCACCTGCCAAATAGCGGATTGTTGGTTTTAGAGACTTTTTTATTTAAAGAAAGATGTTATGTGAAAAATGAGTTGTTGTTTAAAAAGCTATTTGTTTATAATATTTAACATATTAAAAGTCTCTAAAAAGGGGAAATAGTGAAATGAATAAAAATCCTATCTATAAAATTAATAAACTTCAAGAAGGAGATTATTCCCTTGTAATAGACTTTGTTATGAAAATGCGGAAAGAACTTTTTCCTATGTTAGATCATGAAAAGCTTCCTCAAGATCTTCTCCATTTTGAAAACTATTATATTCAGCCTAATCATGCTGCATTTTTTACAGTTGTTGCTGAGGATGGGAATATCATAGGATCCATTGGAGTAATCCCCTACGATGGTCGTTTTCATCAATTAAATGAAACTTGTCCTCTTGTGAAAACAGCTGAAGTTGTAAAATGCTATATTGATCCAAATTATCGAAGGTTTGGTATTGGAACAGAATTATCTAAAATAGCAACTAGTTTCAGTTGTGATGCAGGATATCATTCATTGTATCTACATACACACCCGTTTCTCCCTGGTGCAATTCCTTTTTGGAAATCTCAAGGTTACAAAGAGATATTAGCCGAAGATGATCCTGTATGGCAGACACTTCATATGGTAAAAACATTATAGATTTTTGAGAAATACTTTACTAATACTATCACCCAATGAAAAAGGAGTTGTTGTAGCAACTCCTTTGAGTATGCAGTCAAAATATGTCTCGATAGTGACAGAATCGGGACAGAAAAAGGAGCGAGCCGTGGAAGAGTGTCTCGATAGTGTCAGAATCGGGACAGAAAAAAGGGTGAACAGCCAAAGAGTGTCTTGATATTGAAAGGAGTTGTTGTAGCAACTCCTTTTTCATTGGGGAAAAATAGATCAAAAAAGATAAAAACTTCATTCTTTCCACACAATTTGCCGTTATTCTTTCTTTAGATTAATGAATCATTCAAGGAAAAGAAGGAGTTTGTTTAAATGGAAACAGTCCCAATTAAAACAAAGAAGCAAACGATAAAGAAGACAAATCCATCCCTTTACAAGACTGTTTGGCGATGGCATTTTTATGCGGGGATTATTTTTGCCCCTTTTCTAATGATATTAGCAATTACAGGAGCCGTTTATTTATTTAAACCTCAGATTGAGCAAATGCTTTATCAGGAATATTACGAGGTAAATCCACAAGGCGAGAAAATATCAGTAACACAGCAAATTGAGACAGTGAAAAATGAGTATCCTGATGCTGTTGTGAGTAAATATCGTCCAGGTGAAAGTGATTTAAGATCAAGTGAAGTAACGATTTCATCTAATAATGAAACTTTGACAGTGTTTGTTAATCCGTACACTGCAGAGGTGATCGGAGAGTTAAATAGTGAAGACAGGATTATGAATAAAATTGAAGAAATTCATGGTGAGTTAATGGCGGGAACAATAGGCGACCGCATAGTCGAGCTAGCCGCGTGTTGGGCAATTGTTCTTATTGTAACTGGACTTTATTTATGGTTTCCGAAAAAGAAACAAGATTTAGCTGGTGTGTTATTACCTAGGCTAAACAAGGGTAAAAAGATATTCCAAAGAGACTTACATGTTGTTCCAGCTTTTTGGATAACAGCAGGTATGCTATTTTTAATTTTAACTGGCTTACCATGGTCAGGATTCTGGGGAACTAACTTCCAAACCATTGCAACAAATGCTGGGACGGGTTATCCACCTTCTGTTTGGGTTGGGAGTGCTCCAACATCAATCGTTCAAACAAAGGATGTAGCAGATGTACCGTGGGCAGCTGAAACCTTGGATGTACCAAAATCTGATCTGCAAGGCTTACTTCCACTTTCGATCGACGATGTTGTGGACATTGCAAATCGAGAAGGAATGCATCCAACTTATACAATTAACATCCCAAGTGATAAAGAAGGAGTATATACGTTGTCCGCCTATCCTCCGAAAGCACAGGATGAAGCAACGATTCATATTGATCAATACTCAGGAGCAGTTCTAGCAGATTATCGCTATGATCACTATGGTTTTGTCGGCAAGATGGTTGCACTGGGAATTACCTTGCATAAAGGAACTCAATTTGGGTTTCTGAACCAACTTTTAAGTCTTTTCATTTGTTTAGGTATTATTCTCGTCGTGGCTAGCGGGTTTTACTTATGGCTGAAGAGAAAGCCTAGAAAGGAAATGGGTGCACCAAAGTCACCAAGAATGTTCAAGATGGGGCCATTTTTTGTGTTAATCATTGGATTAAGTATGTTGTTCCCACTTGTTGGTTTGTCCATAATCGTTGTATGGATCATTGACCTGCTAATCATTCAGAGAATACCTGTTGTGAAGAGGGTTTTAAATGCATAATTTGACAAGTAAGGGTGTTGTGACCGTGAAGAAATTAAAAGCTATACTTTTGCTTTCTTTTATGATGTTGATACTTAGTGCCTGTTCACTGGAGCTTAAACAAGATGTTGCGAAGCAGTATAAAAAAGAAGAGCCTTTGATGGCCGATATTATCATACCAGATTCTCTTTCAACAAATCGTGATACACCATTTCAGGTTGTCCTTACTCAAGGTGAAGAAAAAGTAGATTCAGCAGACTATGTTCACTTTGAAATATGGAAGCAAGATGGATCTGTTAAATTTGAAATGGAGCAAGCAGATGAAGTAGGAAATGGCATGTATCAGTTAAATAAGAAACTAGAGAGTGAAGGGTTGTATTTTATTAAGGTGCATGCGAGTAGTGGTGATTCAATTATTATGCCTCAAAAACAGTTTATTGTTGGGGAACTTTCGGATAGTGAGTTGGAGTTTCTACAGGAAGGTGCTGTAGTAGAGGATGGTGGTGGGGAGCATCATCATTAGGTAGTCGGTTAGAAGAGCTTTAATTCCTGGATAGGGGAGTTAAAGCTTTTTTGTTTGTTGTTTTTATTTGTATGAAGACCATTGTGGAGTGGGTTTGGGTGAGAGATGTTCTTCATAGAGTGAATGAAGACCGTTGCGTGGTTGATATGTCATGGAGATGGTCTTCATAGAGTGAATGAAGACCGTTGCGTGGTTGATATGTTATGGAGATGTTCTTCATAGAGTGGATGAAGACCGTTGCGTGGTTGATATGTCATGGAGATGGTCTTCATAGAGTGGATGAAGACCGTTGCGTGGTTGATTTGCCATGGACATGTTCTTCATAGAGTGGATGAAGACCGTTGCGTGGTTGATTTGCCATGTAGATGGTCTTCATAGAGTGAATGAAGACCATTGTGAAGTTGATCCGGTCGATAGATAACTTATCAAAGTCAGAATTCGGGTTGCACTTACTAAAATAATGTAAAAATAACACTAAATCATGTAAAGATAGTGTCATTAAAAACAAACCATTATGTGAAATAATGAAAACGCTAACATAAATGTGTAACTCAACTCCCAGAGATCTCACCTCTAAAAAGGTTAGAACTGATATTGGAAACCAAACCCCAATACAGCTAACATATCCATCTCACAAAAAAAGGAGGGATCAAAAAAGGTTTCATTTAGTAAGTCCATCATATCTCCTACTATTACCTCTACTAATCTCTACTAGTGAAATCATACATAAACAGCTTCGATGGCTATAAAAAATGAAACTATTTTTCTACTAAAAAAGGAGAAGCTAAATTTATTACTCCCATTCATTACTAGAAAGGAGTCATGCATTTTGAAGAGAAAAACATTTAAGAAACTTATAGGGGTATCTTGTATTGCCTCTATGCTTCTGGGTTCAGGTGTATTTATGAATAATAATGAAGCTAAAGCAGAAGAAATCACTAAAACAATTACCATTGATGGAACAAAGGTAGATGAACATAACCGATTCAAAGGATTTGGAACAGTTACAGCCAATAATACATCTCGTTTAATGTTAGATTACAAAGAAGAGCATCCTAAAGAATACTGGGAAATGATGAATAAACTTTTTAATAAAAACACGGGAGCTGGGTTGGCACATGTGAAAGTAGAGTTAGGTGGAGATGTGAATTCTTCATCGGGAACTGAGCCTGCCACAATGAGATATGAAGATGAGCCTGCTAATGTTCTGAGAGGAGCAGGATTTCAATTTGCTGCTGATGCAAAATCGATTAACGAAGATATTACAGTTGAAATTTTGCGCTGGGGGGAGCCACGCTTTTCTTGGAATGGCGCTTCAAAAGGAGATTACGAGAATCGATATCAATGGTATAAACAAACGATTGATGCTGTGTATGAAGAGTATGGCTTCAAACTAGATTATGTTGGCATCTCTCAAAACGAACGTGCACAAAATAATAACGGAAAAATTGAGCTTGAGTGGCTTAAATACTTTACTTCAAAAATTAAAGAAGAGACGAATTACGAAAGTGACTATAAACATATTAAACTAGTTGCTGCAGATGGTTATCGTGATACATCTACAATTAGTCGAACATTGCTTGAGCATCAAGATTTGATTGATGAAATTGATGTGATTAGTTCTCATTATGGTTTAACAGGATCAAATGAATTAACACAATTGCAAAATAAACTGATCGCTGAAGGACAGAAACCTAAAGAAGTTTGGGTTTCAGAGGGGATTGCTCCGATGATTAATGCTCGTTATCGTGAAAATATGGAGCCAAACTATAAAGGACTTGGAGGAAAGGCTGGAATCATTGATGTTACATCACGAATTATTTCGGTCTATTCGTGGACTGGGGCAACAAATAACCCGCTAAATGCTGTTTCATTTGATTTTCAGCCGTCTGTGGCAGCATTTTATGAAGGCTCTCAGTATAATCCAAAACATCTTATTAGTGCCTATGATCCGTGGTCAGGCTTTTATGAAGTTGATGGAGGATTACAAGGAGTCCGTCATGTTATGAATTTTGTTGGATATGATGACCATTCTACACCAGAAAACGAGCGCTGGATGTATGTGAAAGATGCAACATTTAGTGACGGTAACTTTTTTGATGGTGGAGTAGACGTTGACACTAGTACTCATAACTATTTAACGTTAAAAGATCCAGAATCAGATGATTATACAACAGTGTTTGCCAATAACACGAAAGAGACTCGTAAATATAAAATAAAAGCACAGAATTTAAATGGAAAAGAAAATGCTCCAATTTATGTTTGGGAAACACGAGGAGCAGATGAAGGACAAAATTATGATGATAATTGGTTTAAGCATATCAATACTATCACTCCAAAGGACGGAGAATATGAAGTTGAGGTTAAACCTTATTCGATCGTAACAATTTCAACTTTAGACAAGAAATCAGAAGTGAAAGATTTTGAATATGAATCAGAGCCTGTTGATGTTTCAAAAGACACGATTTTACCTTTACCTTACAAGGATGATTTTGAATATAAAAACTATCCTGTTGATGAAAAAGGCAGAGATTATGTTGAGCGCCGTGGAGGAACACCAAGATATACAACAGATCAAATTGGAGCTTTTGAAGTCGTTCAGAGTGCAACTAAACAAAAAACGAGTGGAAGCGCTGAACGTGTTAATTTGAATATTCCAGATAGCAAAAAACATGGTAATATGCTGCAACAGATGATGACACCTGAGACCATTGGTGCAGATTGGGCAGTTTGGGGTGGTAAAGATGGTACAGCATCATCCAGTAATCCAAATACGACGATAGGTGATCATCGTTGGGTTAACTATAAAGCTTCTTATGACTTTTTATTGGATACTCATACACCTGAAGTAGAAGGTAGAAGTAATTATGCACTTATAGGTGTGCGTCAAGTAAAAGCTGGTGGAGCAGATTCACATGCACCTTACAATGCACGCGTTTTTTCTGATGGTCGTTATGAAATTCTAAAGCTTGGTAAAGTTGAAAAAAGTGGAACAATTGAGAACTTCAATAATAAAGTGTGGCATAATCTAGCGTTTGAAGCAAAAGAAAATGTGTTTACACTTTATTTAGATGGAGCTGAAATTGACTCGTACACAGACGAAGATTCTACAGTAATGGCTGGTAGAGTGGCATTAGGTTCTGGTTATTATGAAACTTTAATTGATAATTTACGTGTTGATCCAATAAAAGGATATACGTATCAATCAGACAAATATGACAGTGCACAAGGTAAGGTATACGATACAGAGGAGGAGGCTCTAAACAATTCCGATTCATTAAATCCGATTGGATATGTTGGTGACTGGAACTATACCCAAGCTGGATACGCTCATTTTAACCGTACACAAATGACAGCTCGTACAGATATTCCGGTTTGGAATGGGGTAACAGTAGGCTTCGGAGATTCTACAAGTGTTCAAGGAACATTACACAAGGTATTTTATTCAGGAAGTTGGTCATCTAACAGTTCTAACACTTGGGGTTCAGAGGGTGCTTCCTTTGAAATCACATTTAAAGGAACTGAAATAAGGCTATTTGGTGTCACAAACCCTTCAAATGGAAAAGCAGATATATACCTTGATGGAGAGCTAGTAGGTGAAGCAAATTATTTAAATAACAGTTCAATTACTCAAATGGTTTGGTCTGCGGAGAATCTTGAGGATAAAGAACACACACTTAAAGTTGTTTCTAAAGAAAAGTATACTAGTTTTACAAAAGCTGAAATTACAACAACCGATCCGGTATTAGCAGTTAAAAAGATGGGACCAACTGAGATAGTTAAAATATCTGATGAAGCAGAAATAGGGAATAACGAAAACACGGTTTATGCCTTTAGAAAAAATGCTGTTTGGGGATCAAACAATACGAATGCATGGGCGAAATTCGATGATGATCCTTATATCTTAATCAATTTTACAGGATCAGGTATTGACTATCTTGCAGGAACTGGAGAGAAGTCACTTTATAATTTTGAGCTTGATGGAGTGGATGTAGGTGACTTTGCTGTTGATCCTAATACGGGTGTAAGGTATTCAGTAAGAGGACTTGAAGAAAAATCACACACATTGAAAGTATCATTAAAAGATAATGAACGCAAAGAGACGTTTATGGATTACAGAGGAGTGAATATATACAGTACTCCTGAAGCAAATAGCGCAAAGAGTAGCATGATCTTTGATTTTGAAGGATCCGGCTTTAACTTATTTGGTGCTACTCCAGATGCTTTGATCGATGTTTATATTGATGATCTTCTAATTGAAGAAAATTTTAGAATTTATGCAAATGGAGACAGGCTAAACTCTTATCACATTAGAGGCCTTAAAGATACAAATCATACGGCAAGAATTGTTGTTAAAGGCGGTACATTTACTTTAGATGGTATTGATGTTATTAAAGGGAAAAATAAAGTGGAAGTAAATAAGGAAGAATTGCAGAAACTGTATGATACACATAAAGATAAAAACCATAAAGATTACACAAAGGAAAGCTGGAAAGTATTTCATAAGGCATTACAAACTGCCAAAGAAGCATTGAAAAACCCACAATCTACATTAGAAAAAGTAGTTGCAGCTCAGCTTGATCTAGAAGCAGCAGCAGAGGAATTAGTTGAACAGTAAATAGTAGAATATAAAAAGCCTGGAATAAGGAGGTATTTTCTCCAATTATTCCAGGCTTTTTGTCATGTCTTTGGTAATTTGTTTTACAATAAACAGCGTCATTCATGTTTTTTGTGGGGCAAAATATTATAATAAAGGTATTGAACTTGGATTAAAAACAATCAGATGTATTTCACACCAAAGAGAGGAGTTATGTTTTGGAGCATATAAATATAGAATATTTTATTTTTTTTACAGCAGTGCTATTAATTCTAGGAGTACTAACAACTAAGTTCTCAACAAGATTGGGTGTCCCTGCCCTTGTTCTATTCTTAATGGTCGGAATGATGATGGGGAGTGATGGTTTAGGGGCTAATTCATTTTGATAATCCTGAATTAACGCAATTAATCGGGATATTTGCTTTAGTTGTTATTCTTTTTGAAGGTGGATTACAAACAAAATGGTCATCGGTTAAAGCAGTAACTGTGCCATCACTATCTCTTGCAACAATTGGTGTTTTGCTTACGACAATTGTTGTTGCAGTGGCGGCAAAACTAATCTTTGATGTAAGCTGGCTTGAAGGATTTTTATTTGGGGCAATCGTTGGTTCAACAGATGCTGCGGCGATATTTGCCGTATTAAAGGGACAAAATATACGTGATAGATTAAGTTCCACACTTGAAGCGGAATCTGGAACAAATGACCCAATGGCTATGTTTCTTACATTATCTATTATTGAGTTAATGACGGTGGATAATGCTTCATACTTGTTGTTAATAGGCTCATTTATTTGGCAAATGGGTGCTGGATTAGTAATGGGTCTTCTTTTTGGTAAGTTTGCAGGGTTTGCAATCAATAAAATCAATTTAGATTCAAGTGGACTTTATCCGATCTTTGCCTTAGCTTTTTCACTATTAACATATAGCTTAACTGACATTATTGGTGCAAGTGGGCTGTTAGCAGTTTATATTGCAGCACTTGTGATAGGAAACGGGGATTTAACTTACCGTCACTCAATCTTCAGGTTTAACGAAGGCTTTGCGTGGATGATGCAGATTTTAATGTTTATCATTTTAGGATTGCTAGTGTTTCCATCACAATTTTTAAATACTTATATTATTTTTAAAGGTCTTTTACTGGCAATTATTTTAATTTTTATTGCTCGACCTGTAGCAGTTTTTCTCTCGACAATAAAATTAGGGTTTACAAATAAGGAGAAAGTATTTCTGTCTTGGGCAGGCTTAAAAGGTGCAGTTCCAATTGTACTTGCAACGTTTCCGATGACGATGGGTCTGGAAAACAGTCAGTTATTCTTTAATGTTGTCTTCTTTGTTGTGTTAACATCTGCCTTAATACAAGGCTCTACGATTTCTTTGATCGCAAGCAAATTAGGGCTGAATGGTCCTAAAAAAGTAGAGGCACCGCATTCATTGGAACTTGTTTCAATTGGTAAAGCAAATGCAGAAATTGTTGAGTTTGAGGTAAGTGAAACGTCCATTATTACAAATAAGCTGTTAAAGGACATAAAGTTTCCTAAAGAAGTACTTATTAATGCCATCATTAGGAATGGAGATTTAGTAACACCTCATGGAGAGACAAAAATTCATGCTGGTGATTTTCTCTATATTCTGGTTTCAAAAAGAAGGGAAAAAGAATTAACAAGCTTTTTGAATAGTAGCATGGAAAATACTTAGGTATTCAAAGGTGTAGACTAAAAAGCTACACCTTTTTGTATAAATTATTCTTGATGGCTAAATATAAATGTCGTATAATTCAAATTAGTTAGATACTAAACCGGTTTAGTAAATCGGTTTATAAAAAAGTTATTTATTTTTATCGATTTAGTATTGGAGAGAACTATGAAAGCAATCACGATTTCTGATGTTGCTAAACAAGCAAATGTATCAAAAAGTACCGTTTCACAGTATTTAAACAAACGCTATGATTATATGAGCGAAAAAACGAAAGAGCGAATACGTCAAGCAATTGAGGAACTAGGTTATCAACCGAACATCGTAGCTAGAAGCTTAAAGCAAAAGTCCACCTCAACAATAGGTGTGATCGTGGCGAATATTTTGCATGCGTTTTCAACTCAAGTTATACGAGCAATTGAAGATATATGTAATGAACAGGGGTTTCATATCATTGTTTGCAATGCCGATGATGAACCTGAAAAGGAAAAAAACTACATTGAAATGCTAATTGCAAAGCAGGTGGATGGTCTAATCATTTTCCCTACTGGGGGAAATATTGATCTTTATAAAAGTTTGATGAAAAGAAAGTACCCACTTGTGTTTTTTGATCGAGTTGTAGAAGAAATTCCAGCATCTACAATTATGCTAAATAATGAAAAGGCTATCAAGATGGCAGTTGATCATTTAGTTGACAAAGGTTATGAACAAATAGGGATCATGACAACATCTATTTCAAGGCATGTTACACCACGTATTGAGCGAATCAATGGATACAAAAAGGCATTACAAGAAAACAATTTAGATTTTAATGAAGAATATATTAGTACTCTTGATCTTCATCATATTCAACAAGGCTTAAAGGAGATGCTTTCTCTGGAATGTCCGCCACAAGCAATTATTGCCGGGAATGACCTAACTCTCATGGAGATCTTAAAGTTTACAAAGGAAAATAAAGTATCTATTCCTGAAGATCTAGCCATTATCGGAATTGATGATGTTTCATTTGCCAGTTTTTTCACCCCCCAATTAACAACAATTGCCCAACCAACTTTTGACATGGGGAAAAGAGCTGCAGAGTTACTATTAAATAAAATTAAGGATCCTGAATATCAAGAGAAAACCACAGTATATCGTTTTGAACCTGAACTTGTGATTAGAAATTCTTGTTAATCAAAATCAAAGGAGTGAATAGGTAATGAAAGATATTATTACAATCGGTGATGCGATGATTACGATGAATCCAAGTACAAAGGGGCCAATGCGTTTTGTTCATACGTATGAACGAAATGTTGGAGGAGCAGAGCTTAACTTCGCAATTGGTTGTGCAAGACTTGGCTTACAGGCAGGATGGATCAGTCGCTTAGGTAATGACGAGTTTGGTCGTTATATTCAACACTTTGTTCGTGGAGAAGGTATTGATACTTCGCAATTAAAGCTTGTTGATGGTTATCCAACATCCGTTAATTTTAAAGAGGTGCTAGAGGATGGATCAGGAAGAACATTTTATTATCGTATGAAATCTCCAACTTTAACGTTAACACCTGAAAGTTTAACAGATTCATATTTTGAGAATACAAAGGTGCTTCATATTACTGGAGTATTCCCGGCAATTGATGAGAAAAACGTGGAAATAATAAAACGTTCGATTACCTTAGCTAAACAACATAATTTACTAATATCATTTGATCCAAATATTCGCTTAAAGCTTTGGAGCAAAGAAAGAGCAAAAGAGGTTTTAACAGAGGTTCTTCCATTTGTTGATATTTTCTTAACAGGTGTTGAAGAAGCTGAGTTATTGTTAGGAACAACAGATGAAAATGAGATTATTGAAAAAGCAATAAATATGGGTATTTCATATGTAGCTATTAAAAAAGGCGATCAAGGTTCGATAGGCTACCATAATGGAAAAACAATAGAATCTCCTCCTGTTCCACCAAAAAAGGTTGTTGATACGGTAGGTGCTGGTGATGGTTTTGATGCAGGCTTTGTTTATGGTGTTCTGCAAAATTGGTCACTAGAAAAAATTCTTCACTTTGCAAATACAGTTGGCTCAATGGTTGTTGGTGTTTCTGGAGATAATGAAGGGCTTCCTTATTTGGAAGATATTCAAATAAGATTAGGTGAAAAGGATTTTATTGAGAGGTAACTATTAAAGAATAAAATAAGAATAAGTTAGGAGGAAGTTACGATACACTCGTAACAAAAAAACGTATGATAAAAAAACTTGATATCCTAAATAAAATCGTAGAGTCAGGTGTTGTAGCCGTTGTTCGTGCAGAAAACGAAACAGAAGCAGTAAACATTTCCAATGCATGTATTGAAGGTGGAATTAAGGCGATTGAAGTAACATTAACTGTTCCTGGAGCAACAGATGTTATCAAATCCTTAAAATTGAAATTTCATTCAGATGAATTAATTCTTGGTGCAGGAAGTGTGCTAGATAGTGAGACTGCTAGAATTGCTATTTTGGCAGGGGCCGAGTATATTGTTAGTCCATGTTTTGATAAAGATACAGCTATGCTTTGTAATAGATATCAAATTCCATACATGCCCGGTTGTATGACAATTACTGAAATTAAAACAGCTATGGAATATGGAGCAGATGTTGTGAAGCTATTCCCAGGAAATACATTTGATCCTTCTATTATTAAATCAATCAAGGGACCTATCCCTCAAGCATCTGTTATGCCAACTGGTGGGGTAAACCTTCAAAATGCAGATCAATGGATAAAAAATGGAGCTGTTGCGATTGGTATCGGTAGTGATTTATCAAAGCCTGCTAAAACAGGAAATTTTGATGAAGTAGCAAAACTTGCAAAGCAATATTGTGAAATTGTAAGAGAAGCTAGAAATAGTATCTAACTGAAGTTTACCATTTGAAGAAATAAATGAAAAAGCTCATGGCAACAAAAACATTTTCCTTGCTTGAAATCTCTCAGGCAATCTTGGAGGTTAGTTAAAGTGAGAATGACATTTAGGTGGTATGGTGAGGGAAATGATAGCATTACCCTTAAGCAGATCAAGCAAATTCCTGGTGTGGAAGGAATTGTGTGGGCACTTCATGATGTTCAAGCAGGTGAAGAGTGGCCAATTGTCAAAATCAACGAAGTGAAAAAACAAGCAGATGAATACGGATTGAATATAGATGTTGTTGAAAGCGTTAATGTACATGAAGATATTAAACTAGGATTACCTACAAGAGATAAATATATTGAAAACTATAAAAGGACGATTGAGAAGTTAGCAACAGTTGGCGTAAAAGTCATATGCTATAATTTCATGCCCATTTTTGATTGGACGAGAACAGAATTATTTAAAGAAATGGAAGATGGTTCAACGGCTCTTTTCTATGAAAAAGCAAAAGTAGTTGGAATGGATCCAAAAGAATTAGTCGAAAATATTTCTAAAAACTCAACATTTACATTGCCAGGCTGGGAGCCAGAAAGATTATCACGATTACAGGAGCTTTTTGAAGCATATAAAGGCGTTACTCAGGAAGATTTATTTCAAAATCTAGCTTATTTTTTAAAAGAAGTCATTCCTGTTGCAGAGAAAAACGGTGTAAGAATGGGAATCCATCCAGATGATCCGCCATGGCCTATTTTTGGATTGCCTAGAATTGTTTGTAATAAAGAAAATATTAGAAGGATCTTAGATGTTTTAGATAGTAAATCAAACGGTGTCACACTTTGTAGTGGATCACTTGGAGCAAATCCATCTAATAATATTGCGGAGATGGTACGCGAATTTGCAGATCGCATTCCGTTTGCACATATTCGAAATGTAAAGATTTATGAAAACGGTGATTTTATTGAAACCTCTCATCGAACATCTGATGGTTCTGTTGATATTTATGAAATTGTTAAAGCATACCATGAAATAGGCTTTGATGGTTATGCAAGACCAGATCATGGTAGACATATTTGGGATGAAAAATGTAGACCAGGTTATGGCTTATATGACAGAGCATTAGGTATCATGTACCTTTGGTGAATTTGGGATTCATTAGAAAGAGCACACAGGAGGAACTAATAATGCTGCCGATTCATAATCAATTAAAAGGCAGAGTAGCTGTTGTCACAGGTGGAAATGACTAAAGTTCCGGCATACAGCGCTGAAAAGCAGCAATCGACAACTTTACACAATGGCTTGCAGTACATATGGCTGATGCTGGTATTCGTGTGAATGCAATGGCACCCGGATTCTTCCTAACTGAACAAAATAAAAATCTACTGCAAAATGAAGATGGAAGCTTAACAGATCGTTCTGAGAAAATTATTGCACATACCCCAATGCGAAGATTCGGTAAACTAGAAGACTTACTAGGAACACTGCTTTGGTTAGTAGACGAAACCACAGCAGGATTTGTAACAGGTATTACAGTTCCTGTTGATAGTGGATTTATGTCATATTCGGGTGTTTAGGTGTAATTGTTAAAAGCTTCTATTATTAAGTTAACTAATATGAAGGCGCTTTCCTTTACTCGTAAGTAGTTCGGTTTTCGAGTACAAAAACTTATTCATCAAACAAAAAAGATACAGCCAAATTCGCAACTGAATTGGGCTGTATCTTTTTTGTTGCTTATCAAGGTTTTTCATAAATGAACGCTAATTGGCATTGCTTACAACAGGATCACAAAAGATAGTGGCAGTGACGAGTTTCTTTTGCTAAATTAATTGGGGTGAAAGTGGTGGGTTTTTGGATATTCAAGTTAGATAAAATTTTTTCGTGGAGGTATAGGAATTGATAGGCGGAGAAATTCCGGTTAAGTTATCTAGTAGGTGCTTAAGAAGCCGATATAAGCGGATATATTCCGGTTAATTTCTCTATATATAACTAAATTTAAAGATTATGTTCAAATAAGCGGAAAAACTCACCTTATTTTGCAGAGAATATTGATATTTCACGATTTAAACGGAATTTTCCCGTTTATTTTTTTTCTAATTTAGTGAAAACACAACTAATACTTGGAGACACATACTTCCAAGATTGTGCTAATCAAATTTATCGGTTAATTTAAGAGAACGTCCTTTTTGTAAGTTGTACTTATAGATTGTTATTCTGTAACTTTTTGCAAACGATAGTGGAATGGAGCGGAAGACACTTGACTCCTACGTGAGCAGCGGGACAGGTGAGACCCCGCAGGCTTAAAGCCGTGGTGGCTCAGCGCACGCCCCGCGGAAAGTAAGTGTCTGGAGCGCAATGGAACGGGTCTGTCCTCAACTTCATCAACAAAGTACACTAAGACTGACAAAAAAGTCTAGAGAAATAACCAATGAAATAATATACTGTATTTACGAAATGAAACATTAAAGATAAAATTAAAACAATAACGAACAATAGGAGAGTTTCTGAAAAAAGAAAACTGCACCTTTTATACTAGGTTTGTTTTTGTTCAATCCTGTCCTATAATAGTAAAATAAAGAAAATAACGGGGGACATATATAATGCTTGCAGTGGAACGGCATGAACGTATTTTAGATCAACTAGATAAAAATAAGATTGTAAAAGTATCTGAGCTTAGTAAGCTGTTAGATGTAACAGAGAAAACAATTCGCGGGGACTTGGAGTTATTAGAAAAGAGAGGTCTTCTAAATCGAATTCATGGTGGGGCCGTATTGGCAGAGGATGAAGGAAGAATGCTGCCGATTGCGGAACGACAATCGGGATATAGTGATGTAAAATCTGCGATTGCTAGAGAGGCTGTCAAGCTCATTGAACCGAATGAAACGATTTTAATGGACGGAGGCAGTACAACAATTGCTATTGCAGAGTTACTTGGAGAATTTCCTATCACCGTCATTACAAATGACTTAAAAATTGCCAATGTTTTGCTTACAAAAAGCAATGTACAATTAATGGTTTTAGGTGGAACAAGAATTGATAAATCTTCTTCTTTAATGGGGGCTCAAGCAACCGAAATGCTAAAACGAATGAGAGTAAATCGTTTATTTTTCGGTACAACAGGAATCTCAGTTGAACATGGTTTAACCGTTTTTAATAGCATACATGCTGATTGGAAAAAACAAATCATATCATGTGCGGATCATATTACGTTGTTAGCTGATTCATCAAAATTTGAGAAGGTTGCTCTTATACAATTTGCACAATTTGATGAAGTAAATGAGATTGTAACAGATACAAACCTTGATCCTCAGATAAAAGAAACACTAGAAAATAGTCATGTGCGATTACATCTAGCAAATGTATAAAATTAGAAGAAAAGATGATAAACGAACAATTAATCGTTGTCATCTTTTTTATTTATGTTATAATCAAACTATAATGAACCAAAACAAACAATAAAGAACATATTGGTGCAAGAGGAGGTACGAAAATGGGTTCACTTTTTTCACTGGAAGGAAAGGTTGCTCTTTTAACAGGAGCAAGTCGAGGACTAGGACAGGGAATGGCTGTTGGTCTAGCAGAAGCAGGAGCAACTGTTATTGGAGCCGGTATGAGTGATATGTCCGAAACAAAAGAAAAAATTGAAGCGGCTGGTGGCGTATTTCATGGTCTGAAAATTGATTTATCAGTAGATCATGCTGCTGAACAATTAGTATCAGAGGCCCTTAACCTAACAAACAAGATTGATATTTTAGTTAATAATGCAGGAATTATTAGAAGATCTGATGCAGAAAATTTCTCCGATGATGATTGGTTTGAAGTGATTAAAGTCAATCAACACTCTGTTTTTCAATTATGCAGAGAAGTTGGTAAACATATGCTTGAAAATGGCTCAGGTAAAATTGTGAATGTTGCCTCAATGCTTTCGTTTCAAGGGGGATTAAGAGTACCAGCATATACAGCGAGTAAACATGCTGTTGCAGGATTAACAAAATCTCTTGCAAATGAATGGTCAAGTAGAGGTGTGAATGTAAACGCTATCGCACCAGGATATATGGAAACAGATAACACAGCACAGCTTCGTGCAAACAAAGATAGAAATGAGTATATTACATCTAGAATTCCACAAGGTCGCTGGGGAACACCTGAAGATCTAAAAGGTGCTGTCATCTTTTTAGCATCAGATGCTTCAAGTTATGTGAACGGTCATATTTTATGTGTTGATGGTGGATGGATGAGTTCATAAGCACTTAGTGTACTAAATTAAGCAAATTCGAAAGGGGAAATTTTTAATGGAAATCAGACACGCTACAAATCCAACAGATTTTAAATCATATACAACGGAAAGATTAAGAAATGATTTTTTAATTGATTCACTTTTTGTTCAAGGTGAAATTAACATGACATACTCTCACTATGATCGTGTTGTAACTGGTGAAATTTATTCCAACTAGCCAATCTCTTAAGTTAGAGGATCAAGAAACATTAAAAACAGACTATTTCTTAGAAAGACGCGAAGTTGGAATTATTAACATTGGCGCTGAAGGTACAGTTTTAGTTGATGGGCAAGCTTATACATTAAATAAAAGAGACTGTTTATATGTTGGGATGGGAAACAAGGAAGTATTATTTGAAAGCAGCAATGCTTCTGATCCTGCAAAGTTCTACATTGTTTCTACTACAGCACATAAGCAATATCCTACAAAAAAGGCACCAATCGAAGATGCAGAACCAACTCATTTAGGTTCTGATAGTGAATCAAATAAACGTACAATTTATAAATATATTCATGCAGACGGTATTCAAAGCTGTCAACTAATGATGGGAATGACGTTATTAGAGCCAAACAACATGTGGAATACAATGCCTGCTCATTTACATGACCGTCGTATGGAAGTTTATCTCTACTTTGATATGGATGAAAATTCAAGAGTTTTCCACTTCATGGGTGAGCCTAAAGAAACTCGTCATCTATTAGTGAAAAATGAACAAGCGGTCCTATCTCCACCATGGTCTATTCATTCAGGTGTTGGAACAAGTAATTACACATTCATTTGGGCAATGGCGGGAGAAAATTATACGTTCACAGACATGGATGCTGTGAAGATGGAAGATTTAAAGTAAATAAACCATTTAAATCCAAGCAAACAAACAAGAAAAATAGTGCATGACTCTTTGAGGAGGTGCACTATTTTTTATTTGTACATGAATAAGTAAAAATTTTATAAAAAGTAGTAAAAAATATGCTACTTCACATAAAATCATTCACTCTATTATTAAACGTAATACTTCAACATGAAATGGAGGAGACGTTTTGGAATCGTCTAGCTGGATGGGAGGCTTGTTACGGGTTTGTGATTGGATTAGTAAGTTAGCTTATCTAAATTTATTATGGCTGGGTTTTACAGTAGTGGGATTTGGTGTTTTAGGTTTTGCGCCTGCAACGGTGGCTATGTTTACAATTTTACGTAAGTGGATTATGGGGGAAAGTAGTATCGCAATCTTTCCATTATTCTTGTCAGTTTATAAAAGTGAATTTAAGAAGGCAAATATTTTATGGAGTTGCCTTTTAGTTTCAGTCTTATTTATGTATGTTGATTTAGTTTTAATCAACTCAATGCAAGGAATTTTACATTATATGTTTTTAAGTTTCTTTGTTATAGCTTTCATTTTAATGCTAATTATTACAGTGTATATATTTCCGGTTTATGTTCATTTCGAGGGTTCGATCCTTCACTACTTTAAATCTGCTATCCTCCTAGGTGCTTCGTTTCCAGGTCGAACTATTTTAATGATGCTATCGATAGGAACTGGAATTTTAATTAGCATCCTTTTTCCTGGTGTTGGTCTTTTGTTTTTTGGAAGTGGAATTAGCTTTGCATTAATGTACTTCTCTTTTTCAATTTTTATGACGAAGCTAGAAAATACTAAATCGTTTAAGTGAGAAAGTAAAAATTATTATAACTTTCATCAAAATACTGTTAAGTAATTGAAATTTTTCTTTCTTATAATAAAAGTATATTACAAAAGAGAGGTGATACCCGATGAGTACAAAAACAGAAGTATCAACATCCTCAGATGTTTCGTTAAGAAAGAAAAGAGGAGCAGTTAAAAGAACAGAAAGTTTAGCAGGGTTTTTATTTGTATCACCTATGCTGATCGGTGTTTCGATTTTAGTTTTACTGCCAATTTTCGCTACTTTTATTCTTAGTTTTGCAGATTGGAAGTTTATTCAAAGTATTGATCAGTTAAAGTGGGTAGGCTTTGATAACTTTAAAGATTTGATGGATGATAAGGTGTTTTTAAAGTCTCTATTAAATAATGCACTCTTCATTTTTACTGTACCTATTTGTATGGCAATTTCATTATTATTAGCTGTGGTTATCGATAAAAGCGTTTACATGAAGAGCTATTTTAAAGTCGCATTTTTCATGCCATATATTTCAAGTGTCGTAGCAATTGCGGTTGTCTGGCAGGTATTATTCCATCCTTCTGCAGGACCTATCAACCAAACATTGATGGCTTTAGGAATTGCCGATCCACCAAAGTGGATTGCCGATCCGGATTTTGCATTAATTTCAGTTATGTTAATTCAAATTTGGATATCGATTGGCTTTAACTTGATTATCTATATTGCAGGTTTACAATCGATTCCACAAGAACTATATGAGGCAGCAGATATGGATGGAGCAAATTCATGGGTGAAATTTCGCCATATCACGTTTCCAATGGTGTCTCCAACATCCTTTTTCTTGTTAATTACAGGTATTATTTCGACGTTTAAAGTATTTGACTTGATCGCTGTATTAACAAAAGGTGGTCCTCTACATTCAACAAGTATGCTTGTATGGCACTTATATGATACAGCTTTTGTTAACCTAGACATAGGTTATTCCTCAGCAATCGCAGTAATCTTATTCTTGATTGTTTTCTTAATTACGATCTTCCAATGGATTGGTCAGAAAAAATGGGTTAATTATTAAAGGGGGGATAATATGACAAGCCGTTTAAATGTTCAAAAAATAATGATCACCATCATCATATTCATCGTTAGTATCATGTTTTTACTGCCCTTTGTTTGGATGCTTTCAACGTCATTTAAGATAGAAGCTGATGTATTTAAGTTTCCGATTCAATGGATACCAGAAAGATGGAATGGTTTTAATAACTACCAACAAGTATGGTTTGGTGAATTTCCGTTTTACCTTTATTACTGGAACTCTATTAAAGTAGCCGTATTGACGACACTCGTATCATGTACGGTTTCAGCTCTAGCAGCTTATGGATTTTCTAAAGTAGATTTTCCTGCTGGAAAATGGTTGTTTCTTATTGTACTAGCGACTTACATGGTTCCACCACAAGCAAGCTTGGTGCCACAATTCATTTTATATCGAAATATAGGGTTATTTGATAGCCATTTAGGTCTTATATTGTTAGGAAGCTTTAGTGTTTTAGGAACGTTTATGCTACGTCAATTCTTTATGGGAATTCATAATGAATATATAGATGCAGCGAAAATAGATGGTGCAGGTCATTGGCGAATTTTCTGGTCTATTGCTCTACCAATTGTCCGTCCCGCAGTTGCTACTTATGCGATTTTGAGATTTATATGGACGTGGAATGATTACCAAAATCCCTTAATTTTCTTACGTACAGATGCCTTATATACGATTCAATTAGCTATGCAAAAGTTTACAACAATTAATGGAGAATTTTATTCTCTTATTATGGCTGCAGCTGTGTCGGCGATTCTACCATTATTAATCGTATTTATTATTGGTCAAAAGCAAGTTATTGAAGGAATTGCTCTTGGTGGGGTAAAAGGATAATCAAAATAAAAGTCAAATAATTCTTAATAGAAGTAAAATTATTTACATTTGATGAGTAGTACCCTTTGCTATAATTCGTGTTGTAAAGGGCTTTCTTTATGAATGAAAGCGATTTAAAAATGAAAAAGGGGGATGTAAGATGAAGAAAAAGTTTTGGTCAACACTATTTGCTTCTACAATGCTTGTTGGTACCTTAGCGGGTTGTTCAGGTGGTGGGGGAGAAAGTGCTTCTGGATCGGAAGAAGAAAAAGATACAAATGCATCCGAAGAAGCCGTTACCATCAAATTTCATACTCACGGTAATGAATCTAGCTACAATTGGGAAAAAACAATTTCCGCTTTTGAAGAGGAGCACCCTAATATTGACGTTGATTTAGTTATTCTTAGTGAAAAGGGAGATACTCAAGAAGCTACTCAAAAGCTTGATTTAGCTGCTGCATCTGGTGAACAATTGGATGTTCTTATGTTTAGTGACCCAGCAAGCTATGCCCAGCGTGTTGCTTTAGGGATGGTAGCACCAATTGATGAGTTTATTGAAGAAGATGGATATACATTAAGTAAAGAGTATAAAGTAGATACCAAAATTGACGATAGCTACTATGCTTTACCAGGCAAATTTAATCCATGGTATGTTCTTATGAATAAAAATCATTTAGATGAAGCAGGTTTAGAAGTACCAACCGATTGGACTTGGGATGAGTTTATGGAATATGCAAAAAAGCTAACAACTGCTGATCATTACGGAACTTATTTCCACGGTCCACAGGGTGGTGGATGGATGGAGTTTATGAAATTAGCTCTTGCTAGTGAAGAAGATAATACGGAGTTCGTTAAAGCTGACGGAACATCAAACTTTGATAGTCCTTTATTCAAGAAAACGTTAGAAATGCGTGCTCAAATGGAATTAGAAGACAAGTCATCAGTTCCTTACACAGACATTATCTCTCAAAAGCTACATTATCGTAATCAATTCTTTGGTCAAGATGCTAGCACAATCTTAATTGGAAGCTGGATGAATACGGAGCTTGGTGGAACAGATCAATTCCCACTTGATTTTAATGTAGCTGTAGCACCTTATCCGAAAAACGAAGCAGGAGCTGAAGGTGGCTATACACCTGTTACAACCGACTTTATGTCTGTTGCTGCAAATTCAGAGCACAAAAAAGAAGCATATCAATTTATTCGCTGGTATACAACTGAAGGACAAATTGTACAAGGAAAAAATGTTCCTTCATGGAACGGTGTAAGTGATGATGAGCTAGGTTCTATTATCGATGGAATATTAGCCGGTACAGCAACGCCGGATAAGGTAGATCGTGAGTCACTTGTTAGTGTTCTGAAAAACGCTAAATCATCTAAAATCATTCCACCTGTAGCTTATCAAGCAGAGCTATATAAAGTGGTTAATGAAGAATATGAAAAACTAATTCTAGGTGAACAAGATATTGATGCAACATTAAAAGCAACGCAAGAACGTGCACAAGAAATAATCGACAATAATCAATAGTCGTTTGATAAACTAATATTTAGGGGCGTAAAAAACCGTTTCCGCCCTCAAACTTTTTCTTAAATGAGGAGGATTGGTTATGTGGAATCGGATACAGCAAAAGCTGACGCCCCATTCTTTTCGTTATAAAGTTATTTTAACTTCTATTATTTGCATCGTGATTCCTGCAATTATTACGTTATTTATCAACAGTTATTTAACAAAGGATGCCATGAAGGAGCAAGCATTATCAAATGCAAATAGAGAACTTAACCTTGCAAGTGAATATGTAACAAAATTACTTGATGATATGCTGTATGTTGCTAATTTTGTTCAAATAGATTCAGAGATTAACAGCATATTAAAAAAGCATGCAAAAGAAGATGAAAATTCTGTTGTTCAACAAGATGAATACTATGAAAACTATATGGAATATAGCAAAGTAGCAAAAACAATTGAAAACATTACCCTGCTTGGTGAAAAGTCATATGTAACCATTCTCCTGAAAAACGGAAAGCATTACACCAATTATTCTTTTAGTGAATACAATCCAAAACAGCTCTTCCAGGAAGAATGGTTCAAAGAACTAGATGGAGTTTTTGGATATGAAGCGGTATGGATTGGCAGTCAGCCAACTGTATTTCAATCTGAACAAAAATCTAACCCATATCAAATATCTGTCGCAAGAACGCTAAGAGATTCAAATCTAAAAATATACGGATATGTTGTCGTGACAATCATGGAAAACAAAGTAAAACAAGCATTTGAGAGCATGCCTGGTAAAGAAGAAATGATGTTAGTTGATTCTTCTAATAAAATACTATCACATGCTGATAATGAAAAAATCGGAACATCATTTCCTTATCTAGAGCAAGTGAAAAAGAAAGACTTCTCAAATATTATAACGATTTCAAATCAAGATTACCTCTATGCAGACCACAAGATTTCTTATACAGGATGGAAATTAGTATCAATAAATCCATATAAACAAGCAACCTTTAAAATTAACTCCATTTTTAACAAAGTTTTTTTGGCTCAATTGATCTCATTTATTATCTTTTTTCTTCTATTAACTTATGTTATTCAAACCATTACAAAACCACTTGTTCACCTAGGAGATGTTGCATCATCTGTACAAAGTGGAAATTTAAATGTTCGTTCACATATTCACAGCAAAGACGAAATAGGGAGACTTTCAACTTCGTTTGATTCAATGCTTGATCGAATTAATGAAATGATACGAGAAATCACTGAAACTCAAGTAAGAAAACGAAGAGCAGAATTTGCTATGCTACAGGCTCAAATTAATCCGCATTTTCTATTCAATGTCCTAAATTCTATTCGGATGAAAGTCATGAAAAAAGGTGATTATGAAAGTGCAGAAATGATTAGCTCTTTATCTAAGCTATTGCGAATGACCATTGATAAAGATAAAGGAATGATTTCGTTTAAAGAAGAGGTAGACATTGTAAAAGATTATGTCACTTTAATGAATATGCGCCAAAAAGAAGCGGTGAAATTTGAAATTAGTGTATCAGCAGCAGCTTATTTGGAAGCGATACCAAGATTTATTCTACAGCCTATTATTGAAAATTCTATTATACATGGACTAAACCAAAGTGCCGGGGAAATTTTGTTACATGCTTATATTAAAGGAAATGATTTCTTAATTACGATCGAGGACAATGGTGAAGGAATGGATGAGGAGTCATTAAAAAACCTTCGAAGTAAGCTTCGTCTAAATTCGGATTCAATAACTGTGCAAAACAAGAGTGGATTCTCAAGTCTTGGAATCTCAAATGTATATGAACGGATGAGAATGACATTTGGTGATACTTTTCATATGGAAATAGAAAGCGAAAAAGGAAAGGGAACAAAGGTAGTGATGTCTGTATCTAGAGGGGGAGAAGATAGTGTATAAAGTAATGCTGGTAGATGACGACTATCCTGTTTTGGAGCTATTATCTGAAATAATCGAATGGAAACAATTAGGTTTAACTCTTCAAAGTACTCATGAAAATGGAGCGAATGCACTCCAGCATGCCTTAAATGAAATGCCAGATATCCTCATTACCGATATTGGGATGCCCAAAATGAATGGAATAGAGTTAACACAAAAATTAAAGGAATTAAATCCTAATATAAAAGTGTGTATGTTAACTTGCCACAATGAGTTTGAATATGCACATAAAGCATTAAAACTAAATGTTCAGGATTATCTTCTAAAAGATACACTTAACCCAAAAGATTTGGATGGTTTATTAGACAAAATAAGAAAAAATCTTGATGAAGAAAATAGTAAAAAACGAAAAGAATCTCAATTAGAAAATATAGTAGAAAGAAATCGTGAGTCTATGAAACGGGATTTTCTTCGGAAATCAATCTATCAACAAATTTATAGTCTTAGAGATTGGTATGATGAAGCATATTCTCTTGGGTTAAATCTGAAAAGCTCTACTTACATTCCTGTACTATGTTTTGTTCAAGAATATCAAGCTGCTAAAGAGTCTTTTCAATCAGAAGATACATTAGTGTTTTCTATTCAAAATGTTATAGGTGAAGTTCTTAATAATCATGATGATGGAGCGGTTCACTTTACATTAGGAAGCAAAGAATCGTTCCTGTTTTTCTCCTATCATTCAACCTTAAAAGCAGACAGTTATGGAAAAGCGTATGAATGCATAAGAAAGATTCAAAATCATGTTTCAAAAACATTAAATATTTCTCTTTCATTTTTAATTGGTGAATTAATAGATGATCAAGAATCCTTTCAAATAAAGCTTAAAAGCTTACTAGAAAGTACACAGCAACGTTTTTATATGGAGAAAGCTACAGTCGAAAAAAAGCGTCATGAAGAAAGCTCAAGAGAAAGTTTATTTGAATGGTATGATGAAGCATCCTTTGAAATAAGGCAGCTAATTATTGCTAAAGATGCTTCAAAAGTAAAGCCGGTAGTCACAAAATGGATAGATGTATTCCGAGAAAAACAATATTCCGCAGAAATTGTGAAGGATTGGGTATTGAAGCTTCTACTAGATCTTAAAGTGAAATTGAAGGCTCTTCAGTTTTTTGGAACGAAATCCTCAGATGAAGTGCTACATGAAGAAATTCTAAGTATTGATTCATTAGCTGATTTAAGAATTTGGCTTATCAAGTATTTTGAAATGCTTCTTTTGGCGGTTAATGATGTTAGTACCCAATCACGACGCAAGGAAGTAATTGAGGCATGTAAATATGTAGAAGTTCATTTGGAGAAGAAGATTACACTTGATGAAGTTGCGAATGTTTTGTATTTAAATCCTAGTTATTTTAGTAGACTTTTCAAAAAAGAAGTTGGAGAGACATTTGTTGAGTACGTAACGAAGGCAAAGATGACGAGGGCAAAGGAATTACTCGAGCAAACTACTGATTCAGTCGGAAAAATTTGTGAAAGACTTGGATATGATAACCAAAGTTATTTTATTAAGGTGTTCAAAAACTATGTAGGAACTACGCCTATTGAGTTTAGAGGAGAAAGAAAGCAGGCGAACTAAAATGAGAAAGGGAGATTAGATGGTTAGTAATCAAATGTGGGTAAATGAAGCATGGGAGAAGGTCCATATAAAAGTTAAGAAAACGAGTGAGAAAATAGGAGCTACTTTTCCACATGCAAGTGTAAATGGTTCTTATCAATTAGAAGCACCTTCTTGGTGGACAGCGGGATTTTGGCCTGGACTTCTATGGCTACTGTATCGCGAAACGAAGGAGAACTCTTTTAAGGAAATAGCTGAACAATGTGAAGAGAAACTGGATAGTGTTATCACAGACTATTATAAGCTTGATCATGATATGGGATTTATGTGGACGTTAACAAGTGTGGCAAGATATAAGCTTTTAGGTGAAGAAGACTCTAAAAGACGTGCTCTTTTGGTGGCGAATTTATTAATGGGAAGGTTTAACTCTGAAGGTAATTATATTCGTGCCTGGAATCCGTGGCATGAAGGTGAAGACAATTCGGGGTGGGCGATTATCGATTGTTTAATGAATCTTTCTCTATTATTTTGGGCCTCAGAGGTAACGGGAGATCCACGTTATCAGCATATTGCAAAAAAGCATGGAGAAACTGTGTTGGAACACTTTATTCGAAGTGATGGTTCCGTTCACCATATTGTTCGGTTTGATCCGGTTACGGGTGAGCGAGTTGAAGCAATTGGAGGTCAAGGGTTTTCACCAGATTCTGCATGGTCCAGAGGAACTTCGTGGGCTGTATATGGGTTAACGTTACTTTATAAACACACACAAGAAGAGAAATATCTTCTAGCTGCAAAAAATGTATCACACTTTTTTATTGCCAATCTACCAGATGATTACGTGCCATATTGGGATTTTAGATTACCAGACAACATAACAAAGCACCGTGATTCATCTGCAGGAGCAATTGCTGCTTGTGGATTACTTCTTCTAAGCAGTTTAGTAGACCCTAGTGAACAAAGAATATATAAAGAAGCAGGCACTAAAATCTTAAAATCTCTCTATGAGAATTATGGAGCTTGGGAAGACGTTAATGAAGACGGATTAATCCTTGAAGGAACAAGTCATTATCCTGAAGGAAAAAATATAGATGTTCCACTAATTTATGGTGATTATTATTTCGTTGAAGGGTACTAGCTATGTTAAAGGGACATGAGCAGTTATTTTGGTCTGTCGATAAATAACTTCAATAGGGAATGAGGGATAATATGCTTACCAAAAAAAGATCATTAATGGGCAATCCTCTTAAAACTAAGCAAGATGTTGCGGATTCATTGAAAGATTTATGTGATCCATTAAAACAATATTACAGTAAAGGGTTTGCTAGATTAACACTAGGTAACACGAGTGCAGCTTATGCTGATTCCACTGCAGGTCTGGAAGGATTCTCACGGGTATTATGGGGATTAGCTCCCCTGCTTGCGGGCGAAGAAATGGAGGATGAGTTATGGGAGATGCATCTGCAAGGCATAAAAAATGGAACAAACCCTCGTCATGAGGAATATTGGGGCGAAATTACAGATTATGATCAAAGAATAGTAGAGATGGCTGCCTTTGGTCTTGCACTAATTTTGATTCCTAATAAAATATGGGATCCTCTTAGTGAGATAGAAAAGGAAAATTTCAGCAGGTGGTTAAGTCAAGTAAATCAATTTAAAGCACATGATTGCAACTGGCTCTTCTTTGTGGTTATGGTTAATTTAGGTTTTCAGAATGTTGGTCTGCCGCATGATTCAAAAAAGGTAGAGGAAAATTTAGATAGACTTGATACATTTTACTTATCAAATGGCTGGTACTCAGATGGTATGAATGGTCATGTTGATTATTATGGACCTTTTGCTATCCATTTTTATAGTCTAATCTATGCGAAGGTTATGGAAGACAAAGATCCAATTCGTTCGCAGAAATATAAGGAACGTGCAGAAGTATTTGCAAAAGAGTTCATCACTTGGTTCTGCAGATGGTTCATCGCTTCCTTATGGCAGAAGTTTAACATACAGATTTGCTCAATCATCGTTTTGGAGTGCTGCTGTATATGCAGGTATTGAGCCTTTTTCATTAGGTGTGATGAAGGGAATTCTTCTGAGAAATCTAAGATGGTGGTTTCAGCAACCTATATTTAATGATGCAGGTGTACTAACCATTGGTTATTCGTACCCTAATTTAGTAATGGGTGAAAATTATAACTCACCAGGCTCTCCGTATTGGGCGTTAAAATCATTTTTGCCTTTAGCACTTAATGAGGAACATCCATTTTGGAAAGCAGAAGAAGAGGCTTTACCTGAAATCGATAAGAAGGTTATACAAAAGGAATCACACATGATTATTTGTAGAAATGAAAAAAATGATCATGTTTTAGCCTTTAATTCTGGGCATCTTTCAACAAATGAACATACACATACTTCAGCAAAATATGAAAAATTTGTTTATTCAACTTCTTTTGGCTTTAGTGTACCACGTGCAGAATGGGGGCTTTCACAGGGGGCTTTTGATTCTATGCTGGCCTTAAGTGAAGGAGATAATATTTACCGAGTAAAAAGACATTGTGAAACCTATAAAGTGGATGATGACTATATTTATAGTAAATGGAAGCCTTGGAATGATGTAGAGGTGGAGACGTGGCTTGTCCCAGGTACTCCCTGGCATATTCGTGTTCATCGAATTAACACGGATAGATTACTAGATACCGCAGATGGTGGTTTTGCTTTAGGAATTGAGGATAAAAAAGTAAATTCAGATTTAGTTACAAACCATGAGGATAAAGCCTGCATTGCTTCAATGTCTTGGGGAGCTAGCGGAATTCAGACACTCATAGGAGGAGGAAATGCAGAATTAATTTATCCTAACTCCAACACGAATATTCTTCATTCACGTACTGTCATACCAACCATTAAAACGAGAATAAAGCCAGGAACTAGTATTTTAGTTAGTGCGGTTTTTGGTGAAACAGAAGAGAGCTATTACAAAACGTGGGAAGAGACGCCTATTGTAGAGGTGGATTCCAACCGAATATCAATAAAAGCTTTAAATGAAAAAGCTCTTGAGATCTACATTTAGTGGGGAAATTTAGTAATTTGACAGTATCAGCTGAGCAAATAAGTAGCTTTATAGATACTACTAAAACATTGCTTCTGTTTTCATCAAAAGAGGAGCAGTATCAATGGTTTAAATCTATAAAAAGCAAACAGTCATTTCAGTCATTGGTTGATGAGATAAAAGTTGAAGCTGAAATGCTAGGGAAAGAGCCACTTAGGGAATTGTCATTTTTTAACTTTACTCGTTTCAGAGATACAGGTTCAAGACTAGAGTACGAAAAACACTACTTCAACAAAAGAAAAAGATTAAATACGTTTGCTTTTATGTGCCTTCTTGAACCTGATCAATCAAAATATTTAAAAGAGCTTCATGAAGTGATTTGGAGTATTTGTAATGAATATAGTTGGTGTTTACCTGCACATTTAAAAGATCGTCCTGAAATGGTAGAGGAAATTGATTTTTTAAAATTAACTGAACAGCAAGGCTATACGATTGATTTGTTTTCTGCTGAAACAGCTTTTGCTCTTAGTGAAATTTATCGGTTAACAGAGGATGTGCTTGATCCACTAATCAAAAAAGAATTCTGCAGGAAGTACACAACAGAATCTTTACACCTTTTCAACATCAGTCTTATTTCTGGGAAACATCCACACATAACTGGGGCTGCAGTTTGTGCTGGTTCAATTGGTGCAGCTGCTTTACATCTGATAATTGATCAGCAGCTATTAGCAGATATTTTAGAGCGTGTCATGAATACCCTTCACTATTATTTAAAAGGATTTAATGATGATGGCGGATGTTTAGAAGGGTACGGATATTGGCAATATGGATTTGGTTTTTATGTTTATTTTGCAGATTTACTAAAGGTAAAAACAGCAGGTAACGTCGATTTATTTGATCATGAAAAAGTCCATAAAATTGCTCTTTTTCAACAAAAATGTTTTATACATAATAAGAAAGTAGTGAACTTTTCGGATTCAACAGAGGAAGCAACTGTTTTTCTTGGACTTAGTCATTATTTAAGCGGCATATATCCAGAAATAGAAGTGCCTAAAAACGAGCTTCGAGCTTCATATGTTGAAGACCATTGCAGCAGATGGGCACCAGCTATTCGCAATTTGCTTTGGTTTGATGAACGTAAGCGAGGGCAAGAATGGCAGGATGCAACTTATTATTTAAATGATTCTCAATGGCTTATTTCGAGGAATAATGGCTATGTTTTTGCCTGTAAAGGTGGTCACAATGACGAACCTCATAATCATAATGATATCGGTCACTTTATTCTACAATCTAAAGGAGAAACCTTTCTTAAAGATTTAGGAAGTGGTATGTATTGTGAAGCCTATTTTAGCGAAAAGAGATATGAGTTTTTATGTAACGGTTCGCAGGGACATTCGGTACCAATTATTAATAATCAATTGCAAAAAGACGGCCCTGAATATTGTGCGAGAATAATAGATCAGCTTCAGCAGGATGAAGAACATATGTTAGAAATGGACTTGGCAAAGGCATATGAAGTTTCCGAGTTAAACAGCTTGGTAAGAAGGTTTGTATGGAAGAAAGTGAATAAACCTAAGTTAGTATTAACTGACACTTATACGTTTTCTTCAACACCGGACTCAATTGTAGAACGATTCATCACTCCTGTTTTATCCTTATCATATGAATCTGATGGAATTGTATTATCTGGTGAGCAAAGATTGAAAATATCATATGACTCTAGTCACCTTGACTTAACAGTACATGAAAAAGATTTTCTTAATCATTTTGGTGAAAAGGAAACGTTTTATCAGCTGGATTTTTCTGTGAAGGAACTGAGTCAATTGTGTAGAGTGGAGTTTGAGTTTTCCTTTTTATAATGAAGAAACAGCACTAGGAACCGTCCCTCAAAGGTTGGTTCCTTTCTTCTTAACAAAACAACTCTTTATACTATATAATTTCATCCAGGGAATTCGTATACCTACTATATAATATAAGTTAGCTAAAAACACTTCTTCCTTTTCTACTATCCATTTCTGAAGTCTTCATCTTTCTTGATATAATTTACCTTCAATTACTAATCGGTTTACTGGATATAAATACTAATTTATTATTTATACAACTTGTTGACTTTAATTACTCCCGATGATATGATGTTCCTTGTCCCTTCGTAGAAGGATACTGTTAGGTTATTTTAATATGAGATATGTTGGAAAGAATGACCTAAAAAACATTTTAGAGATATTGTTGACTTCTGTGAAGTTAAGTGATATGATATATTTTGTTGTTAGGAAAAGTTAGTGATTTTTTTATCTCTAAAAAATTTCAGAGAAGTTGACAATTAGGAAATTGTTTGATATAATGATCTTTGTTGCTGATTTCTTCGGAATTATAGCTTGATAGTTCTTTGAAAACTAAACAAAACAGAAACGTCAACGTTTTAAAAGATTTAATTATGAGCTTTATCAACTCTTTATTGGAGAGTTTGATCCTGGCTCAGGACGAACGCTGGCGGCGTGCCTAATACATGCAAGTCGAGCGGACTGATGGGAGCTTGCTCCCTGAAGTTAGCGGCGGACGGGTGAGTAACACGTGGGTAACCTGCCTGTAAGATTGGGATAACTCCGGGAAACCGGAGCTAATACCGGATAACATTTTGAACCGCATGGTTCGAAATTGAAAGATGGTTTCGGCTATCACTTACAGATGGACCCGCGGCGCATTAGCTAGTTGGTGAGGTAACGGCTCACCAAGGCAACGATGCGTAGCCGACCTGAGAGGGTGATCGGCCACACTGGGACTGAGACACGGCCCAGACTCCTACGGGAGGCAGCAGTAGGGAATCTTCCGCAATGGACGAAAGTCTGACGGAGCAACGCCGCGTGAACGATGAAGGCCTTCGGGTCGTAAAGTTCTGTTGTTAGGGAAGAACAAGTACCAGAGTAACTGCTGGTACCTTGACGGTACCTAACCAGAAAGCCACGGCTAACTACGTGCCAGCAGCCGCGGTAATACGTAGGTGGCAAGCGTTGTCCGGAATTATTGGGCGTAAAGCGCTCGCAGGCGGTTTCTTAAGTCTGATGTGAAAGCCCACGGCTCAACCGTGGAGGGTCATTGGAAACTGGGGAACTTGAGTGCAGAAGAGGAGAGTGGAATTCCACGTGTAGCGGTGAAATGCGTAGAGATGTGGAGGAACACCAGTGGCGAAGGCGACTCTCTGGTCTGTAACTGACGCTGAGGAGCGAAAGCGTGGGGAGCGAACAGGATTAGATACCCTGGTAGTCCACGCCGTAAACGATGAGTGCTAAGTGTTAGAGGGTTTCCGCCCTTTAGTGCTGCAGCAAACGCATTAAGCACTCCGCCTGGGGAGTACGGTCGCAAGACTGAAACTCAAAGGAATTGACGGGGGCCCGCACAAGCGGTGGAGCATGTGGTTTAATTCGAAGCAACGCGAAGAACCTTACCAGGTCTTGACATCCTTCGCTACTTCTAGAGATAGAAGGTTCCCCTTCGGGGGACGAAGTGACAGGTGGTGCATGGTTGTCGTCAGCTCGTGTCGTGAGATGTTGGGTTAAGTCCCGCAACGAGCGCAACCCTTGATCTTAGTTGCCAGCATTCAGTTGGGCACTCTAAGGTGACTGCCGGTGACAAACCGGAGGAAGGTGGGGATGACGTCAAATCATCATGCCCCTTATGACCTGGGCTACACACGTGCTACAATGGATGGTACAAAGGGCTGCAAGACCGCGAGGTCAAGCCAATCCCATAAAACCATTCTCAGTTCGGATTGCAGGCTGCAACTCGCCTGCATGAAGCCGGAATCGCTAGTAATCGCGGATCAGCATGCCGCGGTGAATACGTTCCCGGGCCTTGTACACACCGCCCGTCACACCACGAGAGTTTGTAACACCCGAAGTCGGTGGGGTAACCGCAAGGAGCCAGCCGCCTAAGGTGGGACAGATGATTGGGGTGAAGTCGTAACAAGGTAGCCGTATCGGAAGGTGCGGCTGGATCACCTCCTTTCTAAGGAAAAATGAAGGACTAGCTCCTTCATAAAAAGACGTTTCTGATTTTGTTTAGTTTTGAGAGAACTATAATCTCTCGATATAATGTTCCTTGAAAACTAGATAACGAAAACAATTCAAGTAATTCACTGAGTTTAAACGCTTAGTTTAGTGATTCTCTTAATAAATGTTAATCAAGATATTAAGTTTGATCTTATGTCTTGAGACAAAGGAGAAGCGAGAAGTTCGAGGCGACGACCTGATGAGGAGCGGAGTGTACGAGAGTACATGAGCACCGGAAGATGGGAAGTCAACGAAGAAATTCGACGCTTATCGTTTGTCGAAGGTTAAGTTGTTAAGGGCGCACGGTGGATGCCTTGGCACTAGGAGCCGATGAAGGACGGTACTAACACCGATATGCTTCGGGGAGCTGTAAGTAAGCTTTGATCCGGAGATTTCCGAATGGGGAAACCCACTGCTCGTAATGGAGTAGTATTTTTACCTGAATACATAGGGTATTAAAGGCAGACCCGGGGAACTGAAACATCTAAGTACCCGGAGGAAGAGAAAGCAAACGCGATTTCCTGAGTAGCGGCGAGCGAAACGGAAGAAGCCCAAACCAAGAGGCTTGCCTCTTGGGGTTGTAGGACACTCTATACGGAGTTACAAAGGAACGGAGTAAATGAAGAGGTCTGGAAAGGCCCGTCAAAGAAGGTAACAACCCTGTAGTTGAAACTTCGTTCCCTCCAGAGTGGATCCTGAGTACGGCGGGACACGTGAAATCCCGTCGGAAGCAGGGAGGACCATCTCCCAAGGCTAAATACTCCCTAGTGACCGATAGTGAACCAGTACCGTGAGGGAAAGGTGAAAAGCACCCCGGAAGGGGAGTGAAAGAGATCCTGAAACCGTGTGCCTACAAGTAGTCAAAGCCCGTTAATGGGTAATGGCGTGCCTTTTGTAGAATGAACCGGCGAGTTACGATCCCGTGCAAGGTTAAGTTGATAAGACGGAGCCGCAGCGAAAGCGAGTCTGAATAGGGCGAAAGAGTACGTGGTCGTAGACCCGAAACCAGGTGATCTACCCATGTCCAGGGTGAAGTTCAGGTAACACTGAATGGAGGCCCGAACCCACGCACGTTGAAAAGTGCGGGGATGAGGTGTGGGTAGCGGAGAAATTCCAATCGAACTTGGAGATAGCTGGTTCTCTCCGAAATAGCTTTAGGGCTAGCCTTGAAATGAGAGTCTTGGAGGTAGAGCACTGATTGGACTAGGGGCCCCCATCGGGTTACCGAATTCAGTCAAACTCCGAATGCCAAAGACTTATGTTCAGGAGTCAGACTGCGAGTGATAAGATCCGTAGTCAAGAGGGAAACAGCCCAGACCACCAGCTAAGGTCCCAAAGTATACGTTAAGTGGAAAAGGATGTGGAGTTGCTTAGACAACCAGGATGTTGGCTTAGAAGCAGCCACCATTTAAAGAGTGCGTAATAGCTCACTGGTCGAGTGACTCTGCGCCGAAAATGTACCGGGGCTAAACGTATCACCGAAGCTGTGGACTGTTCTTTTAGAACAGTGGTAGGAGAGCGTTCTAAGGGCTGTGAAGCCAGACCGTAAGGACTGGTGGAGCGCTTAGAAGTGAGAATGCCGGTATGAGTAGCGAAAGAGGGGTGAGAATCCCCTCCACCGAATGCCTAAGGTTTCCTGAGGAAGGCTCGTCCGCTCAGGGTTAGTCGGGACCTAAGCCGAGGCCGAAAGGCGTAGGCGATGGCCAACAGGTTGAAATTCCTGTACCACCTCCTCACCATTTGAGCAATGGGGGGACGCAGAAGGATAGGGTAAGCGCGCTGTTGGATATGCGCGTCCAAGCAGTTAGGCTGACAACGAGGCAAATCCCGTTGTCGCGAAGGCTGAGCTGTGATGGCGAGGGAACTATAGTACCGAAGTTCCTGATTCCACACTGCCAAGAAAAGCCTCTAGCGAGGTGAGAGGTGCCCGTACCGCAAACCGACACAGGTAGGCGAGGAGAGAATCCTAAGGTGAGCGAGAGAACTCTCGTTAAGGAACTCGGCAAAATGACCCCGTAACTTCGGGAGAAGGGGTGCTTTTTAGGGTGAATAGCCCGGAAAAGCCGCAGTGAATAGGCCCAGGCGACTGTTTAGCAAAAACACAGGTCTCTGCGAAGCCGCAAGGCGAAGTATAGGGGCTGACGCCTGCCCGGTGCTGGAAGGTTAAGGGGAGAGGTTAGCTGCTGAGCGAAGCTTTGAACCGAAGCCCCAGTAAACGGCGGCCGTAACTATAACGGTCCTAAGGTAGCGAAATTCCTTGTCGGGTAAGTTCCGACCCGCACGAAAGGCGTAACGATCTGGGCACTGTCTCAACGAGAGACTCGGTGAAATTATAGTACCTGTGAAGATGCAGGTTACCCGCGACAGGACGGAAAGACCCCGTGGAGCTTTACTGTAGCCTGATATTGAATTTTGGTACAGCTTGTACAGGATAGGTAGGAGCCTAAAGAAGCCGGAGCGCTAGCTTCGGTGGAGGCGTCGGTGGGATACTACCCTGGCTGTATTGAAATTCTAACCCACAGCCCTGATCGGGCTGGGAGACAGTGTCAGGTGGGCAGTTTGACTGGGGCGGTCGCCTCCTAAAATGTAACGGAGGCGCCCAAAGGTTCCCTCAGAATGGTTGGAAATCATTCGTAGAGTGTAAAGGCACAAGGGAGCTTGACTGCGAGACCTACAAGTCGAGCAGGGACGAAAGTCGGGCTTAGTGATCCGGTGGTTCCGCATGGAAGGGCCATCGCTCAACGGATAAAAGCTACCCCGGGGATAACAGGCTTATCTCCCCCAAGAGTCCACATCGACGGGGAGGTTTGGCACCTCGATGTCGGCTCATCGCATCCTGGGGCTGTAGTCGGTCCCAAGGGTTGGGCTGTTCGCCCATTAAAGCGGTACGCGAGCTGGGTTCAGAACGTCGTGAGACAGTTCGGTCCCTATCCGTCGTGGGCGTAGGAAATTTGAGAGGAGCTGTCCTTAGTACGAGAGGACCGGGATGGACGCACCGCTGGTGTACCAGTTGTCTTGCCAAAGGCATAGCTGGGTAGCTATGTGCGGAAGGGATAAGTGCTGAAAGCATCTAAGCATGAAGCCCCCCTCAAGATGAGATTTCCCATAGCGTAAGCTAGTAAGATCCCTGAAAGATGATCAGGTTGATAGGTCAGAGGTGGAAGCGCGGTGACGTGTGGAGCTGACTGATACTAATCGATCGAGGACTTAACCTAATTAAAGCGTAAGCTTAGTGAATTGAATTGTGATTCGTTATCTAGTTTTGAAGGAATATACTATTCCTGAAAACTTTATACAAAGTGAAAGGGTTTCGAGGAACGAACAGTTCAAGGAATCGATTGAGGAGACACCGGAGCGTACTTCAGTACGTGAGGATGTTGACGAATGAGATGACGCAGAAATGTGAAGTTCATCGGAAGCCGTAAACCACATTATTTGGTGATGATTGCGAAGAGGTCACACCCGTTCCCATGCCGAACACGGAAGTTAAGCTCTTCAGCGCCGATGGTAGTTGGGGGTTTCCCCCTGTGAGAGTAGGACGTCGCCAAGTAAGATGGAGAAAAGATCAGTAGAGATGCTGGTCTTTTTTTGTCTTTTTAAAGAAGGTTAAACCGAAGGTTTATATGTGAAAATTAGAGACAAAGTAAAACTACTAGCCTGAGGCTTGGGAGAAGCAAGAAGGTCAAGGAAGCGCAGGCAGTGAAGACCGGAGTGTGCGGTCTTGGCACATGAGGATCTGAACGAACAAGCTGACGCGGAGATTCGCCGCTTATCGCAAGCCGATAGTCCGAACACGGAAGATAAGCTCTTGCGCCGATGGTAGTTGGGGGTTTCCCCCTGTGAGAGTAGGACGTCGCCAAGTAAGATGAAGAAAAGATCAGTAGAGATGCTGGTCTTTTTTTGTCTTTTTAAAGAAGGTTAAACCGAAGGTTTATATGTGAAAATTAGAGACAAAGTAAAACTACTGTAAATGTCAAGCTAACGATGTACAATTTTGATCATTTAAGAATGTACAAAATTAATCATCATCTTCTTTTGCTAAGTGATCTTTAATTCTGTAAGAAGGACCAACAATGTTGACGACCGTTGCGTGGTGTAAAACACGATCTAATATTGCATTTGCTAATTTAGTATCCTGGAACACCGCATCCCACTCTTTAAAGCTAATATTTGTAGTTAAAATTGTACTTTTCTTTTCATATCTCAAATCAATTAGCTGAAAGAATAATTTGGCATCTTCTCTGTCAATTGGAAGGTAACCAATTTCATCAATAATTAGTAACTTATATTTTCCATAGTGTTTTAATCGAGACTCTAAGCGATTCTCTAGCTTTGCCTTTTTCAAGTTTAAAATAAGTTCATTACATTTAATAAAATAGGTACTCGTTCGTTTTTTGGCTGCAGCGATCCCTATGGAAGTAGCTAAGTGGGTTTTACCAACACCACTCGTTCCCATGAAGATAATATTTTGTTTATCTTCGATAAAACGCAGAGAAATAAAATCAAGAATCTGTTGTTTATTTATTGCTGGTTGAAAATCAAAATCAAACTCATTTACCTCTTTGCGGTGGGGAAAAGCCCCCCACCTTAACCATCGAATTAATCATTGTCTTCTCACGTACATCGATTTCATAATTCGTTAACTTCATCAATGTATCGACAAAGGATAATTCATTCTTGGTACTAAAATCAATGGTATCGTGAAGATGATTAATCATCTGTTTTAAGTTTAAATATTCCAAATTACTCACTAATTGTTGATAACTACTATTCAATTTTATACACCTCGTCCATCGTCAGTAGATTCTTTTTAGCTAGCTCGTCAATGTCAGGGTAATCTGGCATTCCTCGTGACAACACGTCTAGATAATGTTCCTCTTTGTAATTTAATACCTTTTTACTGACTCGATGTTGAGCGATCAAATCCATGTTATAATAAACATGTATGTGGTCGTCATAGACTTGTAAACCTACGGTTTTCCCTTTGTATTCAGCTGGTACTGAATACTGGTTTGATTTGTATGTAATCATGCTTGCAGGGTTTACTTTTACGAGCCTGTGTTTGATCTTGTAAGAGTCTCTTATTTCTTTCCTTGGTAAGGGGAGTAAGTGACTCTTTTCTTGTTTTAAGGCAAGTATTGGAATTTTCCTATTACCTTGATTAAAACTTTGATTATGGCGTTCACAAAGATTTTGTACAAATTGGTGAAGACCTTCAAAAGTGAACTTCCCCTGATACGCATGAATCTCATCTAAAAGCTTCATAATACTCTCTACTTTCCCTTTTGTCCTTGGCCTTCCTGCAATACAGGGTTTAATTTCAAATCCATTATCATTGGCAAATTGTTCAAAACGTTCATTAACCACTCCTCCTGAATATTCTGTTCTATGTTCGTCCATTACTGTTTTCATATTGTCCGTTAATATGGTCTTTGGAACCCCTCCAATTGCTTCAAAGCTCTCCATCAAAAAAGACATTAATACACTTTGTGACTTGGACAGGGTCAAACCATAAGACTTGTATCTCGAATTTCCTAACAGAAAGACTCCTACATTGACCTTTAAAATTTCTCCATCAGACGTTATGTATTTTATGTTCTCCTTCCAGTCAAATTGAGCTTGTTCCCCGGGAGGGGTTTCAAACCGAACAACTGATTGATTGGCATAAGTCCTCTGACCATCGGTAAAGTATGCTTGGAACTCAGGTTTGTTCGATATGTATCTCCTGAAAGAAGACTGGGAACAATCTAAACCGTGGTTGTCCTTTAAGTACTCCCAAAGAACCCTCTTGTAGTAAAATGTTTGTATTGATTCCTTTGAGAGTAATTCTGAGATTACTTCATATAACTCATCTATTTTAGACTTTCTATTACGAGTTTTACTTGATCCCATGCCCTTTAAATATCGATCCACCGTCCTCCTATCTACACCCATTTCACGCCCGACTTTACTTTTGTTTATTTTCATATTTAAGCTCTCCATAAGAAATTTTAACTTTGGTAAATCTTCTAGGCTTTTAATTTCTATCTCTGTCTGTAAATCTAGCTGTACATGCATTCTCTCCACCTCAAAGTAATTATGCATGCACATTGCAAAACTGTACATTCTTATATGATCATCTTTGTACATTAATAATTTAGCATTTATAACTACTAGCCAGAGGCTTGGGAGAAGCAAGAAGGTCAAGGAAGCGCAGGCAGTGAAGACCGGAGTGTGCGGTCTTGGCACATGAGGATCTGAACGAACAAGCTGACGCGGAGATTCGCCGCTTATCGCAAGCCGATAGTCCGAACACGGAAGATAAGCTCTTGCGCCGATGATAGTTGGGGGTTTCCCCCTGAGTAAATACAAAGAGCTCAGAGATGGGTCCTTTTCTCTTCTGGTTTTGTATCGGGTAAAGTTTGTTTCCAATACGATCTTATTATAGAAATTAAATTAAATCTGAATTGTATTTGTTTAAAAACCCCCGAATAGTCAACTTGTAGTTTCTACCATTCGGGGGTAATTTAGAAGGTTCATATTTTTATATTGAATATTTAAAGGATGTCAATGTCAGCAACTAAAGCAACAAGGACTTGTAATAGAGATTGAAGTGAGACTGCAAAATCTGTATCAGTAGTTGTAATATTTACATTTCTAGAGTTTTCAATAACCAGGTTTTGTTTGTTTAATTGCTTAATGTCAGTTTCCTGCAGCAGTTGTTGAGTGATCTTTTCTGCTTGCTCGCTATCAGCAATTGTTAGGTTAATTACTAGAGTGATAGCAGCTTGAATAGCAACCTGTAAAGAAGCAGCAACTTGAGTATCAGTTGAAGATACTTCAATCTCACAAGAGTCTCTAATAATAATTGCTTCAGAAGAGATTTGTTCCGTTTCATTTACTTGATTACTTCCTTGAGAACCTGTTTCATGGTCTTCAATGAAGAAATTATTTCCATCTAACACCTCTTGGTAAGAATCATTGTTTGTTGACTGACATAATTTCGAGTTTAGTTTAGCCCATTCATACGGTTTTGCTAACATGATCTTAATTCCTCCTTTCGGTGTAATACCATTAGATGTCTTATAGGATATTTTGTGTAGTGTAAGTATCTTGGTGATTTAGCCCTTTTAGCTTCTTCAGTTAACTTCTAAATCTATAAGGAGAAATACCTTGAAATGAATAATTAAGGGGAAAACTTGACCAGATGAATTTTCAAAGAAAACAAACCTACCTACCTTAAAAGAATACGAGCAAAGACTCTTGGAGTCTAAGCTCGTATTTACACTTAAGCAGTGAAATTGCCATCATAACTTAGCATGACTGCTGATTTAACAGATTCCATCTCAGAAATATTATTAATAAATCCTAACTCAGAATCTTTCACACGAATTTCGTACGTAATTTCAAAGTCATCACCAGGCATAACAGATTTAGATTTAACTGTATGCTTTTGTGAGCTTTCTGCCACAACATGTTCAATTGAATTTTCAATCGAAATATCATTATATTTCACGATTAAAAGATAAGGATTTTCAATTTTGATTTTATTAACAAAGATAAGTAATACAGCTCCAATTAAGATCGAACCAATAATAACTAATGGAATAAAGCCTGCTCCACATAAGATACCAGAAACAATTGCCCAGAAAATATACACAATATCCATAGGATCTTTAATAGGTGTTCTAAAACGTACAATCGATAATGCACCAACCATACCAAGAGATAACAGAACGTTAGATGAAATACCCATGATAATTAAAGCTGTTGCCATTGACATAACAATTAACGAAATATTAAATGTGTGTGAGTAAATAACACCTGAGAATGTTTTTTTATACACCCAATAAATAAAGAGTCCTACAGCAAATGCAACAAGTAATCCAATTAGTGAATCTACTACAGAGAAACTGCTTGTTTTTTCTAAAATGCTAGATTTGAAGATATCATTAAAGTTTAAGTTTTCCATTTTATATTTCCTCCAAGGTCTAATTCTTCTTTTTCATTTTTTTATCTATTTCAGCCGTACATTCTACTAATTTGATATTTCGAGTAAGCGCCGGCTCTTAAGTTACTTACTTGAAGCAAATGTTTGATCATGCTTGGCAAATATTCATCAAATTTGACTTCGAGAACAACAATATCAGGATTTGTATCGATCATCGCTAAATCTGGGTTAAGAACGTCATTGTTTCGAAAGCTCGTTCGAATAGAGCTATCAAAGGTAATGCGAACATTTCCATGTTTATAAATGAACACCTCCCTTTCATAATCAACAACGGTTACTGGTTTTAACTGAAATAGATTCATTTGATGGTATAACTCTTGTATGAGTGGTCTTGAATCATGTTCCATCCAACCAATGTCTCCAAACCGTATTTGTTCATATTCCTCAGCCGTTATTCGGCATTTTTGTTTGAAAGTAAGGTTGTTACGTTTGCTTTTTTTTTCTAAATTCAAGTAGCTTGTATGAAAGTCGTATAATCTAACGCGAAATTTATCACGTTCGTAGTACCCTTCCTTTTTCTGATTTAATACTTTATTTTCGAAGTTATCGAAATAAACACTTCGTATTAAATACTTTCCATCACGATTAGCGTGAGGATCTACTTCCATATAATGTTTTAGTTTATTCCGAAGCAGGTAGCATTCCATTTGGGTCATTTCGTGCTTTAATTCTCTTCTGCCTTTTGTGCCATTTAAATTCATAGCTTTCATGATTTGTGTCTCCTTTTCTCAACTTCCTTGAAACCCATTATTAAGGACGAACCTTAAACAAACCTTAAAAGTTTAAAGTCTTATTAAAGATTGTTTAATAATATATGGATAGAGACAGGTTCAAGAGCAATTCTAAAAGCTATCACTAGATTTTAGAAATATAAAAAAAGCTATCAAAAAAATGATAGCTTTTAAAAATTTCATTTATTTTTTAGGTAATTTCACGATAAATGTTGTTCCTTTATGTTGGTTTTCACTAACACTAATTGTACCGTTATGCTGTGTGACAATCCATTGAGCAATGGAAAGACCTAGTCCGGAGCCGCCAGTTTCCCTCGAGCGTGCTCGGTCTTCACGGTAAAAGCGATCAAAGATATATTTCATGTTTTGTTTGCTAATTCCGATTCCTGTGTCAGTAATCTCGATTACTACTTTGTGATCTTCATTATAGGTTTTTACTCCAATGCTATCCTGCTCAGCTGTGTATTTTAATGCATTATCAAGCAATATGACTAATAACTGATGAAGACGCTGCTCATCTGCTTCTATCTCAATTTTACTATTTAATTTTAACCAAACATGTTTTTCTTGAGACTCAGCAATGTCTATATAAGGATTGCAGACCTTTTTAATAAAATTGTCTACATTTACAGGTTGTTTATTTAGCTGTGATTCTGCTGAATCAGCTCTTGCTAATGTTAGAAGATCAGATGTTAGCTTTGATAACCTTCTAGTTTCAGATAGACTTAGGGCAATGTTTTCGAACTTATTCATAATTTTTTCTTGAGGTGCAGTAAGTAATAGCTCTAGTTTGTTTTGGATAATAGTAAGAGGTGTTCGTAATTCATGTGACGCATTCTCAACAAACTCTGTTTGCTTGTTCCAGGACTTTATTATTGGCTTCATCATTCTTTTGGAAAGAATATAGCTAGCTGAGATTGATAGAATGATGAAAATAGAAGAACAAATAATAATTAATTTCCCAAAATTAGCTAGAATGGTTTGTTCAGGATCTGTATTAATTAAGAGCTGTACATATTCAACCTCGTCACCCTCAGTATGATCTTCAAAAACAATGTATCGGAAGTTATAAAGATCATTAATGGTCATATTTGTAATAGCATTTACATTTTCTTTATCTAGCTCATAATCTTGAAAATAACTTTCATAAATGGTTGTTCCAATTTCATTTTGATTTATGATCTCACCTTCATTATTCCAATGTAGCATCATAATTCTTGGGTTTGGATTATTAGGACCTTTTCTTTCATTAGGATTTTGCGGACCATCGTTATCGTCAAAGCGAGGAGGACGATGGTCTTCTTCTGGAAGAACATCGCTAACTTTCGCTTTAAAGGACAACAGTTCCTCGTCTGTTTGGGTAAAGAGAGTGCTCTTCACCTGGCTAAAAATAATAACACCAAAAATAGTGAAAATGACCGTGAAAGAAATGAAGCTAAAGATCATGAACTTTAGCTGTTCTTTTCTAAAAACCTTTTGTTTACCCATGATCAACACCACTATCGGTTAACATGTAGCCTAATCCGCGAAACGTTTTAATATACGAATCATAGTTGAATTTTTTTAGTGTTTTTCTTAAGTTGCTTGCATACACCTCAACAACTGTTGTTGAAGTATCGGATTCAAAGCCCCATATTCGATCGAATATTTGTTCTTTTGTTAAAATCGTGTTCTTATTATTGATGAAGTATTCAAGTAAATCAAACTGTTTGCCGTTTAATTTTACAAGTTCTTCACCTATATAAGCTGTTTTATTTTTTAAGTTCATTTTTAATTCTTTGAAGGAAATGACATTCTCTTTTAAATCTGCGCCAGATCTTCTAACAATAGCTTCTAATCTTAATAGCAGCTCTTCCCGATGAAATGGTTTTACAAGATAATCATCTGCTCCAACCTTAAAGCCCTTAATTTTATCATCAATACCATCTTTAGCTGTAAGCATAATAACAGGTGTGGTAATTTGCTTTTTCCTTAATTCTTGCAAAACTTCGTACCCGTTCATATTTGGCATCATAATATCTAAAATAATGCAGTCAAAAATATTCTGTTCTGCAAGAAACAATCCCTCTTCACCATCAAAAGCTTCTTCTGTTTCAAACATTTCCTGCGTTGTTTCTTTTATTGTTTGGGATAAGTTGTGATCGTCTTCTATAATTAATAACTTCATATTCGTGTTCACCTTCTATTATTTTTCTTCTAATGACATCTTTGAATAGATTTGATTATAGAGGTAATGAAGGAAAATGCAAATTGTTTTTTTATGCTTTCCTACATTTATGCTCTCCTACATCTGGCAGGTGGATCTGTAGGCAAAACTTAGTGGATCCAGTTGATGAAAGACAAACTAAATAGGGAACACAAAGGAAATGTCATTCATACGTAAAAAAATCATACTCGAATGAGGTCAAATAACTTTTGACCATACCCAATCTATTTCAAATATAAAGAAATTGAGAACTTGTAAATATTATTAAGCTTTTTAAGGTTTTGTTAAGGTTCATGAAAGATAATGTAAATCACCGGGAAAACAGGCCCTGTTTTAGCCCTTCTGAAATCTTAACAAAAGAAAAAAGGAGATATAAATATGAAGCTTTTAAAAGTAGTCTCAATTCTAATGTCATCAACACTATTATTTGCATGTGCAAATAATTCAACAACAGGCACAAGTAATAGTGCAACAGCAGAAACAGCAAGTGCAGACATAGGTGAACTTAACACCTTAATTAGTGAATCTGTTTCTTATAAAGACGATGACTTCTATACGAACTATGAAGAAGAAAATCCAACGTACATTGAATTAAAAGGTTCTGATGTAAGCTTTGATACTAATGCATCGGTTCTCTATTCAGATAATACCTTAACAATTAAAACGGGTGGTACTTACGTGTTAAGCGGAAATTTGGAAAACGGTCAAATCGTTGTGGATGCGGAAGATAAGAATACGGTAAGACTTGTGTTAAAAGGTGTTACGATCAGTTCCTCAACAAGCTCAGCCATATATGTTCTTAACGCTGAAAAAACAACGATTTCTCTAGTTGAAGGAACAGAAAATGTCATAAATGATGCATCTGAATATGTTTATGAAAATTCATCTGAAGACGAGCCTAATTCAGCCATTTATAGTAAAGACGATTTTACGATAAATGGAACAGGTAAACTTATTGTTCATGGAAATTATAATAATGGTGTTTCAAGTAACGATAAACTTAAGATTACGGGTGGAAATTTACAGATTGATGCTGTTGATGATGGCATAATTGGACGAGATCTTGTTGCAGTAAAAGAAGGAACAGTAACAATTGATGCAGGAGGAGATGGAATAAGGTCTACTAATGATGAAGATGAATCTAAAGGTTCTATTGTCATTGAAGGGGGCACTTACGATATTGCATCAGAAAATGATGGAGTACAAGCTGTTGCTTCATTATTAATATCAGATGGTACTTTTAACATTACGTCTGGGGGCGGAAGTCCTGAAACAATAACAGTTGTTAATGATATGATGGGTAAAATGCGTGGACAAGGTGAAGCAACAACCTCGACAACTACAACTACAACTACTACTACTGAATCCGAAAGTTATAAGGGATTAAAAGCTGTTACAGATATAGTGGTTGGTGGAGGAACATTTACAATTGATTCAAAAGATGATGCTGTACACAGTAACAATACGATAACCCTAGCTGGCGGGGACTTAACGATAGCCTCTGGAGATGATGGAATTCATGCAGACACTTCGCTTGTCACATCAGGTGGAAATATTGATGTTACGAAAAGTTATGAAGGCATGGAAAGCCAGCTAATCACAATCAATGGTGGAGACATAAACCTCACAACAAGTGATGACGGCATTAATGTTGGTGGAGGTAATGATGGTTCTGGTAATGATATGCACTCAGTCTCTGAAAATAACCTGTTACAAATTAATGGTGGTCATATTGTTGTGAATGCTGATGGTGATGGCCTCGATTCAAATGGATATATTGAAATGACAGATGGAACGGTTCTTGTAAATGGTCCTACAGGAAATGGGAATGGATCGCTTGATTATGGTGGAAGTTTTACGATGAGCGGTGGATTTTTAGTAGCAGCTGGAAGTTCTGGTATGCTGCAAGCTATTGCAGAAGAGTCTACACAAAATGGAATTTTAATGACATATCCAGAAGCGCAAGTAGCTGGAACGATCATTCACCTGGAAGATAGTGAAGGGAACAGTATCTTAAACTTTGCTCCTGAAAAAGACTATCAAGCAGTATTCATTAGTTCAGCACAATTAACGAAGAAAAGCTCATATTCTCTTTATTCAGGAGGAACAGCTACTGGAGAAGAAGTAGATGGACTATACACAAATGGGGAATATGAAGCAGGAACAAAAATAGTTGATTTCTCGATTGCTGATACTGTCACTTGGTTAAATGAATCGGGAGTGACAACTGCACAAAGCTCGGGAGGTCCAGGTGGCTTTGGTGGAGGTGCCGGTGGAACAGGAGAAAGGCCGCAAATGGGTAGTCGAGGTGACATGTTTACAGAAATGGATGAAGAAACAAGAGAAAAAGTAGAAGCAATTATGGAACAACAAAGATCAGGTGAAATGACTCAAGAAGAAGCTCAAGCTCAGCTGGAAGAGCTAGGTGTGGAAATTCCAATGATGGGTGAGCGACCACAAATGAATGAAAACTAAATGATGAATTTTAAGAGTAGAGGTATGTGAATATTTCTACTCTTTTTATTTGTGATTTTTGATGCTAACCAAATAGTATTGAAACAAAAAAATGTCGATAACAAAATTAAAACAACATTAAAACTTTAAAAATCACACAAAACAAAAATAAACGGTATTAAAACAAAATGAAAAGTAGTATAATCTATATCAAAGGAATCAAAAGGATTGGTTAAATAAGAGTGGGGGTTATTTGAATGAAGGTCTCTCTTTTTATTACATGTCTTGCCGATGTGTTTTATTCCAATGTTGGTAAGCATACTGTAGAGCTTTTAGAAAAACTCGGTTGTGAAGTGGATTTTCCAGAGCAACAAACTTGCTGTGGACAGCCTGCCTATAATAGCGGATATCATAAGGAAACTAAAGAAGTGGCAAAGCATATGATTCGGACGTTTGAAAAATCAGATTATGTTGTAGGTCCTTCAGGGTCTTGTGTAGCGATGCTTCGTGAATATAGTCATTTGTTTAAAGATGAACCGGTTTGGATAGAAAAAGCAGATAAATTAGCGGATAAATCTTACGAATTGACACAATTTATTGTTGATGTGTTAAAAGTAGAAAACGTGAATGCTAGTTTACCAGCTTGTGCAACTTATCATAAATCCTGCCATATGACACGCTTACTCGGAGTAAAAGATGCTCCAGGAAAGCTTTTAGAACAGGTAGAAGGTTTGGAAGTAAAACCTCTTCCTAATAGTCATGATTGCTGCGGATTTGGTGGGACATTCTCAGTGAAAATGGTCCCTATTTCAGAGCAAATGGTAGATGAAAAGGTTCGCCATGTTGAAGAAACAGGTGCAGAAGTACTCATTGGTGCTGATTGTGGCTGCTTAATGAATATTGGAGGCAGAATTAATCGTAAAGGTAAGCCTATTAAGGTGATGCATATAGCAGAAGTATTGAATAGTGAGGTGAAGTAAGATGGCCATGAAAATTAGTGATGATAAATTCTTTGATCGTGTTGATAAAGGTGTTAACAATACATTTATGCGCAGTGCTGTTGCATCCGCACAAGAAAGAATGCAAGGAAAACGACTAACTGCAACAGAAGAGCTTGGGAATTGGGAAGAATGGAGAAAGCTTGGGGAAGAAATTAGAACACATACACTAGAAAATCTGGATTACTATTTAGAACAACTTAGTGAAAATGTTGTGAAACGTGGAGGTCATGTGTTTTTTGCTTCAACAAAGGAAGAAGCAAATGAGTACATTACAAAGGTAGCAAAAGAAAAGCAAGCAAAAAAAGTGGTTAAGTCAAAGTCAATGGTAACAGAGGAAATTCATTTAAACAGCGCCTTAGAAAAAGCTGGCTGTGAAGTAATTGAAACGGATTTAGGAGAATACATTCTTCAGCTTGATGATCATGATCCACCATCACATATTGTTGTACCTGCTCTTCACAAAAACAAAGAACAAATTCGTGATACGTTTAAAGAAAAACGAGGCTATGATAAATCAGAAATTCCAGAAGAACTTGCTCTTTTTGCTAGAGAACAATTAAGACAAGAATTCTTAAGTGCAGATCTTGGTATTACAGGGTGTAACTTTGCTGTTGCGGATTCTGGCTCTATTAGTCTTGTAACGAATGAAGGAAATGCGGGTCTTGTAACCGCTTTACCAAAAACGCAAATTACAGTTATGGGAATGGAGCGAATCGTTCCATCTTGGGAAGAGCTAGATATCATGGTAAGTCTACTTTGCAGAAGCTCTGTTGGACAAAAATTAACTAGTTATATTACTGGGTTAACTGGACCAAAAGATGAAGGAGACGTTGATGGACCTGAAGAATTCCATCTCGTTATCGTGGATAACGGACGGTCAAATATTTTAGGAACTGAGTTCCAAAGTGCCTTACATTGTATTCGTTGTGCAGCTTGTGTGAATGTATGCCCTGTTTATCGACATGTTGGTGGACATTCGTATGGCTCAATTTATGCAGGACCGATTGGTGCGGTATTATCTCCATTGCTAGGCGGATATGAAGATTATAAGGAGCTACCTTATGCATCATCATTATGTGCAGCCTGTACAGATGCCTGCCCTGTAAAAATACCTCTTCATGAACTCTTAATTAAACATCGTAGAAAAATTGTTGAAGATGAAAAGAAATCACCATTTGGAGAAAAGCTAGCAATGAAAGGTTTTCAACTTGCAGCGAGCTCACCAAGTCTTTATAAAACAGGAACAAAATCTGCTTCTTCCGTTATGGCGCCATTTACAAAGGAAAATAACATCCAAAAAGGACCTGGACCAATGAAGCCATGGACAGATGTGCGTGATTTTCCAGCTCCAAGTAAAGAAAGATTCCGGGACTGGTATAAAAAGAGAGAAAAAGGAGGGGAATAAGATGGCAGAAGGACAAATTCATCATCGAGATTCATTTCTTAGTACGGTTGCTGAAAAACTAGGAAGAGAAAGAAGAAAAACAGTCACAAAACCACAATGGACAACAACCCCTCAGTTTGAAGTGTTAAAAGATGCATCACAGGATGAATTAGTGGAAGTACTTAAAAAGCATTGTGAAGTCATTCATACTCAGTTTATTGAAACGAGCTCGGACAAACTAACAGAGAAAATTCGTGAAGTTTTTGAACAGTACGAAGTAGCTAGTGTTGTTACATGGGAAGATGAACGTCATAAAGAGTTTGGGTTAGCAGAAAATCTATTAGAAAAACTTCCCCAAGAAAATATTGATGTTCATATTTGGGATCCTGCTCTTAAAGAGAAAAATATTGAAGCAGCAGAAAAAGCAGATGTGGGCATCACTTTTAGTGACATCACCCTTGCAGAATCTGGGACAGTTGTGCTATTTAGCAGTGAAAACAAAGGAAGATCTGTTAGCTTATTACCGAAAACGTATATTGCCATTGTTCCAAAGAGCACATTAGTCCCTAGAATGACGCAAGCAACTGCGTATATTAACAAACAAGTTAAAGAAGGCAAAAACATTTCATCTTGTATTGATTTTATTACAGGTCCAAGTAATAGTGCCGACATTGAATTGAACCTGATTGTTGGGGTTCATGGACCGATTAAAGCAACGTATATTCTTGTTGATGATACAGCGAGACTACTATGAGGGGGGTTATCCCCATTCATGGTTAGCGAGACTTATCGGATCTTTACAGGCAGTTATCCCCCACCTATCTTCATTGCTTCTCTAGAATCTTTAGGTGGGGCTTTACTGCCCGTTAAGAATGGGACAAATAAGTTCAAAAATAAACAAAAAACATATTCAAAAATAAACAAACATAGTATATAATGAAAAGCAGATAAACAAACAAAAACAGATACGAAACAATAGAGGAGGAAATAAAGTGGTACAAAGTTTATGGAATAAAGAAAAAGCAGCTTCATTATCTCAAGGAGTAGAAGAGCTAGTATATCGCTCTAATTTAATTGGTTCAGATCGTGCTGTATGTAACTGGGGTGGCGGGAATACGTCAATGAAAACAATTGAAAAAGATTTCCGTGGCCGTGACGTAGAAGTGATGTACGTTAAAGGTAGTGGATCAGATTTAGCGACAATGAAAGCGCACAACTTCACTGGTTTAAGAATGGAAGATATTCGTCCATTAATCGAACGTGACGAAATGTCAGATGAAGAAATGGTTGCTTATCTTGCACATTGCATGATCGACAGCAAGCATCCACGTGCATCAATTGAAACTCTATTACACGCATTCTTACCGTTCAAGCATGTTGACCACACACATCCAGACGCAATCATTGGTCTTTGCTGTGCAGACAATGGTCGTCAAATTGCTGAAGAAATTTACGGAGACCGTTTTGTTTGGGTACCATATGTACGCCCAGGATTCACACTTTCAAAAATGATCGCAGAAGGTGTTAAAAACAATCCAAACGCAGAATTAGTATTAATGGAAAAACACGGTCTTGTTGTTTGGGGAGAAACAGCTGAAGAAAGCTATGAAAAAACGATTTCTGTTATTAATGAAGCAGAACAATATATTCAAGCTAGATTAGTAGAAGAAAATGTATTTGGTGGGCAAAAATTCGAAGCACTTTCTGAAGAAGATCGCAAAAACGTTTTAGCACAAGTTATGCCAGTTATCCGTGGTGCGGTTAGCGAAGAAAAGAAAATGCTATTAACTTATGATGATGCGGAAGATGTTCTACAATTTGTTAACAGCAATAATGCTAAAGAATTATCACAAGTTGGTGCAGCATGTCCTGATCACTTAGTTCATACAAAAATGACACCATTATTCATTGACTGGAATCCACAAACTGAAGATGTTGCTAGCTTAGTAGAAAAAGTAAAAGCTGGAATCGAAAGCTTTAAAGAAGAATACAAAGCATACTTTGAGAGAAACAAAAACGAAGGTGACAAAATTTCTGAAACAGCTCCACGTGTTATTTTAATTCCTGGTATCGGAATGGTAAACACAGGTAAAAACATCCCAATGGCTAACGTAAGTGGTGCTTTATATCATCGTGCAATTGCAGTTATGAAACGTTCTACAACTCTAGGAAACTTTGTTTCTTTAAACGAAAACGAGTCATTCAATGTTGAATACTGGCCATTAGAGCTTTACAAATTATCTTTAGCTCCAGCAGAAGCTGAGTTCTCAAGACAAGTAGCATTTGTAACAGGTGGTGCTGGTGGTATCGGTAGTGAAACTTGCCGTCAATTTGTAGCAGAAGGTGCTCATGTTGTGATCGCAGACCTTAACCTTGAAGGTGCTCAAAAGGTAGCGGCAGAAATCAATGAGCAATACGGAGAAGGTCGCGCTTTAGCTGTAAAAATGGATGTTACGAGTGAAGAAGCGGTACAAGAAGCATTCAAGCAATCTGCTCTAACATACGGTGGTGTTGACATTATCGTAAACAATGCGGGTTTAGCAACTTCAAGCCCATTTGATGAAACAACATTAAAAGAGTGGAACTTGAACATGAATGTTCTAGGTACAGGTTATTTCCTAGTTGCTCGTGAAGCATTCAAACAAATGAAATCACAAGGTACTGGTGGAAACATGGTCTTCATCGGTTCTAAAAACTCTGTATATGCAGGTAAAAATGCAGCAGCATATAGCTCTGTTAAAGCAATGGAAACTCATCTTGCAAGATGTATTGCAGCAGAAGGCGGAGAGTTTGGAATCCGCGTAAACTCTGTTCTTCCTGATGCGGTGCTCCAAGGATCTGCAATTTGGGGATCAAGCTGGAGAGAAGAACGTGCAGCAGCATACGGTATTCACCCAGATCAATTAGAAGAGCATTATCGTAAACGTACAACATTACTAGTGAACATCTATCCAAAAGATATTGCACAATCTATTCTATTCTTCGCTTCATCTAAATCAGACAGAACAACTGGATGTATGTTAACAGTTGATGGTGGAGTGCCAGCAGCATTTACTAGATAATAAGAAAACATACAAGGTGTAACAGAAGATCATTTCTATTACACCTTGTTTTATAGACAAAAATGTAAGCGCATAATCACTAAAACCAATGCGTTCTACCCTATTCTATGTCATAATAATATCTAGAGCCTACAAGCGTAAGATCTGACTCTTTAAGCAAGTAAGCTCATCCTCATCATTATTTTTTTCATTGAGAGTTTTTTTTAGGAGGCAAACCGAGATGCTTGTAGCAGAAAGACACCGAAAAATCGTCGATGTTGTGAATGAGAAATTAAGTGTCCGAGTTACCGAATTAAGTAAAATTTTTAAGGTAACAGAGGAAACAATCAGACGCGATTTGGAGAAATTAGAAAAAGAGAATCAATTACGCCGAAGTCATGGCGGCGCAGTTAGTATACAAGACGAACAAACAGAAGTTTCTTATACAGAAAGAGAAATTACCAATGCTGCCGAAAAAAGAGCAATTGCTTTAGAAGCGGTAAAGCTCATTCAGCCTGGTGATCAGATCGTACTAGATGCCAGCACAACAGCATGGTATATGGCAAAAGAAATGCCGGACGTCCCATTAACTGTGTTAACAAATTCTATTAAAGTAGCGGTAGAGCTTAGTAAAAAAGAACAAGTTCGTGTAATTTCCACCGGCGGAATGCTTCAGCCAAAGTCATTATCCTATGTTGGTCCATTAGCAGAAAGGTCACTTAATATGTATCATGTAAATAAAGCATTTATTTCGTGTAAAGGTGTTCATATTGAAGCAGGATTAAGTGATTCAAACGAATGGCAGGCTCTTTTAAAAAGACAGATGATGTCAATATCAGATCAAACGATATTAATGGCAGATTCTACGAAGTTTGGAGTACGAACGTTTGCGCAAATTACAGATATCCAGAAAATTAGCTATGTGATTACAGATTCTCTAATCGAAGAAAGCTATTGCCGAGGCTTAGAGGAAAAAGGGATACAGTTTAATACCGTGATGGTTTACGGATAATGGTACCCACGATCTCACTTTTATATCTTTTGAGTTAAGTCGAATTTAAATAGAGGTATGTCCTTCATTACTGGTAGCGATGAAGGGCTTTTTACTCTCTTAGTGAGTTTTTAGGTTTATTAAAGCTCTGTTTGAGGCGAGGACATGTTGGTTTTTTAAAATTGAAGGAATTGGGACAGGAAAAGGGTTGAAGAGAGGTAAGCAGTCTCGATAGTGCCTGAATCGGGACAGGAAAAGAGCTGAGGAGCGAGAAGCAGTCTCGATACAGCCTGAATTGAGACAGGAAAAGAGCTGAGGAGCGAGAAGCAGTCTCGATACAGCCTGAATCGGGACAAGAAAAGAGCTGAGGAGCGAGAAGCAGTCTCGATACAGCCTGAATCGGGACAGGACAAGGGCCGAGGAGTGAGAAACTGTCTCGATAGTACCTGAATCGGGACAAGAAAAGAGCTGAGGAGAGGTAAGCAGTCCCGATACAGCCTGAAACGGGACAGGAAAAGAGCTAAGGAGCGAGAAGCAGTCTCGATACAGCCTGAATCGGGACAAGAAAATACCCGAGGTATAAGAAGCAGTCCCGATAGTACCTGAATCGGGACAAGAAAAGAGCTGAGGAGAGGTAAGCAGTCTCGATACAGCCTGAAACGGGACAAGAAAAGAGCTGAGGAGAGATAAGCCAGTCCCGATAGAGCCTGAATTGAGACAGGAAAAGAGCTGAGGAGCGAGAAGCAGTCTTGATACAGCCTGAATCGAGACAGGACAAGGGCCGAGGAGTGAGAAACTGTCTCGATAGTACCTGAATCGGGACAAGAAAAGAGCTGAGGAGAGGTAAGCAGTCTCGATACAGCCTGAATCGGGACAAGAAAAGAGCTGAGGAGCGAGAAGCAGTCTCGATACAGCCTGAATCGGGACAAGAAAATACCCGAGGAGAGGTAAGCAGTCTCGATACAGCCTGAATCGGGACAAGAAAATACCCGAGGTATAAGAAGCAGTCCCGATACAGCCTGAATTGAGACAAGAAAAGAGCTGAGGAGCGAGAAGCAGTCTCGATACAGCCTGAATCGAGACAAGAAAAGTATTGAAGAGCAGGTGCCTGTCTTGATACTAAGGAACTTACATAATCAACCCTATAACATTACCAAAGAACGAGGGACTAAGATGAAATCCAATCTTTTACAAGAGCTCATCCAACTTAATGATGAAGAAAAACTGATTCTTCAGCAAAAACACGAAGTTCAAAAGGAGCTCTACACGAGCCAAGAAAGCTTTGTGGTTGAAGGTGAAAAATTTCTAAACAATAATACGATGATTATGGTTAGGAAGCATACGAGATTTGTACATTTTCCGAAGCATAAGCACAATTATATTGAAGTGAATTATGTTTTTAACGGTTCACTGAATCAAACGGTTGGGAACGAAAGGTTAGAGCTTAGAAAAGGTGATATTCTTTTTCTCAACCAGCATATTGAGCATGAACTCGAAGCTTGTGGAGAAGAAGATATTATAATTAATTTTATTATTAAGCCTGAATTTTTCTCGTTTGTTTTTTCTTATTTAACGACTGAGAATTTAATAACGAATTTTTTAATTAATAGTTTATTCGATCACACGCAAAACGGACAATATCTTTATTTTGCTGTATCGGAAATAGAGAGTATCCAGGAGTTGATAGGAAAAATTATAGTCGAAATTATGAATCCTTCGATGATGTCAGAGTCAACGATAAAATTGTATATGGGCTTATTAATGGTTGAGCTTATTAAAAACTCTGATAAAGTTAAATATAAAGATGATACTCATCGACATCACATTATTGTTGAGTCTTTAAAATATATTGAAGAACAATACCAAGATGCGTCTTTATATGAGTTATCAAAAAAACTTCAGCAGCCTCATTACACGTTAAGTAAAGAAATAAAAAAAGCTACTAGTTATACGTTTAAGGAGCTTGTACAAGAAAAAAGATTAAGCGTGGCAAAGGATTTATTGGAAAATACAACACTAGCAATTACCTCGATTATTGAAGAGGTTGGATATGAAAATATTAGTTATTTTTATCGAGTGTTCAAAAGCAAATACGGATATACACCAAAGAAGTTTCGCGAACAACTAACAAAAGGCTAGCTATATCACTACTTGGAACTAGTAGGAGATATAGCTTTTTTATTTTTTATGACTTTGGCAAATAAGGACAATAAAATAGTTTAATCACGATATAGGAAACCATAATAAACTAGTTTATTATGTAATAAAGCAAGCGTTTTCAACGAAGAGGTGAAGAAAATGACAAAATATAGCTTAGCAGTAGATATTGGTGCTTCAAGCGGAAGGTTAATTCTTGGCCATATTGAAGATGGCAAATTACAACTAAATGAAATACACCGATTTGAAAACAATATCGTGAAAAAGAATGAACACTTTTGTTGGGATATTGAAACCTTATTTTCTGAAATCAAAATAGGAATTAAAAAGTGTAATGACCTTAATATAAAGCCAGATAGTATTGGTATTGATACATGGGCGGTTGACTTTGTTCTATTAGATGAACATAACAATTTATTAACAGATGCCGTAGCTTATCGCGATCCTCGTACAGATGGCATGATGGAGGAAGTATTTACGATCATTCCAAAAGAAAAGCTATACTTTGAGACTGGTATTCAATTTCAAAAGTTTAATACAATTTATCAATTATTTGCATTAAAACAAAAATCACCTGATGTGCTGAAAAAGGCAAAATCATTTTTAATGATCCCTGAGTATCTTAACTTTTTACTAACTGGTAAAAAGGCTAACGAGTATACAAATGCTACTTCTACACAATTAGTAAATGCATTTACAAAGCAATGGGATCATGAATTGCTTGATAAATTAGGTATTAATACAGAAATGTTTCATGAAATACTGCCTCCTAAAACAGTATTAGGAACATTAACAGAAGAGCTTGTTTCTGAATTTGGTTTTGATATGAAAGTAGTTTTACCTGCAACACATGATACTGGTTCTGCTGTCATCTCAGTTCCTGAACTAGAGGATACGATTTATTTAAGCTCTGGGACATGGTCGTTAATTGGAGTGGAAAATCGTTTTCCAATTTGTGTTCCAAAGGCACTTCAATATAATTTTACAAACGAAGGTGGCATCGATTATCGCTATCGTTTCTTGAAAAATATTATGGGACTTTGGATGATTCAAGAAGTAAAACGTAATTATCATGATGAAATTTCTTTTGCTGAATTTGTAGAGTTGGCACAACAAGAAGGAGATTTTCAATCTATCGTAAATGTGGATGATGATCGTTTCTTAAAACCTGAAAACATGGTAAGTGAAATTCAAAAATATTGTAAAGAAACAAACCAACAAGTCCCTCAAACACCAGGACAGATTGCAAAATGTGTATATGATAGTTTAGCAGATAGCTATAAACGTGCGATCAGTGAAATAGAAGAAATATTTGAGAAAAGCTTTCCAAGAGTGAATGTAATTGGTGGCGGTTGTCAAAACGAAATGCTTAATCAATTACTTGCAAATGTAACAAATAAAGAGGTGTGTGCAGGTCCGGTGGAAGCAACTGCCATTGGAAACATTGTGGCACAGCTTATGGCATTAGATGAAGTAGAAGAAATTCATCAAGCGAGAGCATTAATCAAAGATTCATTCGAAGTAAAATCATATAAACAACAATACGTGAAAGGATGATTAATATGATGGTTAAAGAAAGCTATGAATTAGCAAAGAAAGAATATGAAAAATGGGGAATTAATGTTGATGAAGTGCTTCAACAACTACAACAAGTACCAATCTCAATTCATTGCTGGCAGGGCGATGATGTTGGTGGATTTGAAGTAAACAAAGGTGAATTATCTGGAGGAATTGACGTAACAGGAAATTACCCTGGAAAAGCTAGAACACCTGAAGAACTAAGAAGTGACTTAGAAAAAGCTCTATCATTAATTCCTGGAAAACACCGTGTAAATCTTCATGCCATTTATGCTGAAACAAACGGAGAAGTAGTAGAGCGTGACAGATTAGAGCCTAAACACTTTGAAAACTGGGTGAACTGGGCAAAAGAACATGGAAATTTAGGACTTGATTTTAATCCAACGTTATTTTCACATGAAAAATCTGCAGATGGCCTAACATTATCACATCCAGACCCGGAAATCCGTGAATTTTGGATTAATCACTGCATCGCAAGTCGTAAAATTGCTGAATACTTTGGGAAAGAATTAGGCACACCAGCTTTGACGAATGTTTGGATCCCAGATGGTTATAAAGATGTACCAAGTGACCGTTTAACACCAAGAGTTCGCCTAAAAGAATCACTAGATAAAATTTTTCAAGTAGAAATTGATGAGCAATACAATATTGATGCTGTAGAAAGCAAATTATTTGGAATTGGTTCAGAAGCATATGTTGTTGGCTCACACGAATTTTACATGGGTTATGCATTAAAAAATAACAAGCTATGCTTATTAGATACTGGACACTATCATCCAACTGAAATGGTATCGAACAAGATTTCTTCAATGCTTCTATACAGCGATAAACTAGCTTTACACGTTTCAAGACCAGTTCGTTGGGACAGTGACCATGTAGTTACACTTGATGACGAGTTAAAAGAAATTTCACTTGAAATCGTTCGTAACGATGCATTAGATAAAGTAATGATTGGACTTGATTTCTTTGACGCAAGCATTAACCGTGTAGCGGCATGGACAATAGGAACTCGTAATATGATTAAATCTTTACTATACGCAATGCTTGTACCGAACAATCACTTAAAACAGCTTCAAGAAGAAGGGAACTTTACGGAAAGATTAGCTTTAATGGAAGAGTTTAAAACATATCCATTTGGAGCAATTTGGGATTACTATTGTGAACAAATGGGTGTTCCTGTGAAGGAAACTTGGTTGGAAGATGTTAAAAAGTATGAGAAGGAAGTTTTGTCGCAAAGATAATTAAATATGACAAATTGAGAAAAGCACAACAAAAATGATATTGCGTTGTGCTTTTTCGATTTTGGGCTATATGATTTACAAATAGATAGAGAGACTCATATGAAATGATATTCATAACAAATAAAATCATAGAATATTCAAAAGAAATCAAACATATGGTATTCTTTAAATAAAAAGAAATAGTATAATATATAGATAATAAGTCTCATAAAGGGGGACAATGATGGTTAAAAAGCTTTTTTCGTTTCAAGTTTTATTGTTGTTATTTGTAAGCGGTTGCAACGTAGGTGCGGTTAACAATAATGAATATAAGGTTTTATATACAAATGAACCATCACAACAGGACGATGAAAAGCAACAGCCTTCCAACTATACAGTTGCAATTATACCGAAAGTCATAAATATACCATATTTTAATGCAGTTGAAGAAGGAGCAATGGAGGCGGGAAAGGACTTAGGAGTAAAGGTCATTTATAAAGGTCCAACCATCGCAGACTCCGAGCATCAAATAAAAATTATTGATGAACTTATACAAAATGAGGAAGTAGATGTTATTGCTGTATCTGCTAATGATCCGGAAAAGCTTGTTCCTGTCTTAAAAAAAGCACAAAATCATCAAATTAAGGTCATTACATGGGATGCAGATACGTTGCCGGAAGCAAGAGATTTTTTCATCAATATGGTAAATCCAGAAACTTTAGGAAGACATCTAATGGATACACTGGCCTGGAATGTGGATGAACAAGGTGAATTTGCAATAATGACAGGAGCTAATTCAGCCGCAAATCTTAATGAATGGTTGAAGTGGATTAAGCAGCATCAAAAAGAATACTATCCTAATATGAAATTAGTGGAAATCGCTGCTACAGATGATGACCCTAATAAGGCATACTTAATCGCTAAGCAGCTGTTAAATGATTATCCTAACTTAAAAGGAATTATTGGCAACTCATCGGTTGGACCGCCAGCTGCCGCACAAGCAGTAAAAGAGGCCGGAAAAGCGGGTTCAATAGCGGTAGTAGGTTTGTCGCCTCCAAACCCAATGAATGAATATTTAAAAGACGGATCTGCTCAAATCATTACATTATGGAGCCCCCAAAAAACTAGGTTATTTAACTGTTGCACTTAGTAAGAATATTGTAACGAGTTCTTATCCTTATGATAATCAAGAGATTCCTGGTGTTGGAAAAATTAGAAGAATTGACGATATTGTCATAATGGGAGAACCAATTGATTTTACAAAGGAAAATGTTGATCAATATGATTTTTAAACATCTTAGATTAAGAAACTATAAATTAATGACGAAGCTGATGATTACGTATATGCTTCTGACTGTTATTCCAATCTCGATAATAGGTTATATCGCTTACAGCCAGTATACAAAGTCAATTGAGAAGCAAGTTGGAGAATATATTCCTAAGCTATTGGAACAAGCAAATGAAAATGTGGAAAATCAATTAAATGAAATAAGACAGCTTCCTGATGCATTATACAATTCCTCACAGGTTATAGAGGTTCTTCGTAAGGATTCGTTTCAAAATAAGTCTACTATTTTAAAAGATGAATTCTTAGTAAATAGTTATCTTTCAAGAACATATATTAATGGTGGAAACACTGATATACTTGGTGTCTTTCTTTTATCAAAGAACAGATTATTTACAAGTACAAAAACATCATTTAGTGGATTAGGATTAGAATCTTCATCTTTACCTTACGGACAGGATATTGAACTTAATGGGAGGGAAGAAATTATTCTTCCTTATCAAACTAACTTAGAATTTAAAGGAAATCCTCCATTTATTATGCTAATGAGACAATTAAGAGATTATGAGAATCAAGAGAACCTAGGAACGATTCTTATTGCAATAGATTTGTCTTTTTTCGAAAAAGCTCTTAACAATTTAAAGGAAGAGAAGAACTCAAACGTTTGGATAACAGATCCTGATGGAAGAATTATTTATCATACAAATCCTACATTAATTGGAGAATTTGATCAAAAATATGAAAGCTATCCGAACATTAATGGAAGTTTCAAAACGACGTTATTAGATGAAAATCATTTAATAAGCACGGAAGATTTTCAACAGTATGATTGGAGAGTATTCCATAGTATTGCGTTAAAGGATTTAACTAAGGAAACAGACGCTGTTCGCTATGGAACAATTATTGCGTTTATAATTGTGGTTTTCTTGAGCATTGTTATTTCAATTATTCTCGCTTGGAATGTTTCAAATCCTTTGAAAAAGCTAACAAAATTAATGAAACAGGTTGAAAAAGGTAATTTTAATGTGGACCTTTCAATTCATTCAAAAGATGAGATTGGAACCCTAGCAAAAAGCTTTAATTCTATGATTACAGAAATCAACACATTGATTAAAAAGAATTATAAAATTGAAATACGGCAGAAGAATGCAGAGTTATATGCCTTACAATCACAAATTAATCCACATTTTATGTACAATACGCTTGAAACAATTGGATATGCAGTTGAGGAAGAAGAAACAGAGTCTGTTGTCAAAATGGTGACGTTATTAGGGAAAATGTTACGATATTCCCTAAACAACAAGGACAAAGTTGTTCCGATTTCATTTGAATTAACTCATACAACTAATTACTTAACGATCCAAAAATTTAGATTTGAAGATCGAATTTCGTTTAAAATTTATGAAAACGTTAATACAAATCAATACTATATTCCCAAGTTTATTTTGCAACCGATCATAGAAAATTCAATTAAATATGGTCTTGATCAACATGAGGAATGTATCATTATTATCACGATTGATAAAACCGGGGATGACGAAATCCTAATTAAAATTAAGGATAATGGACCTGGAATTGAAGAAAAAGTGCTAGAAAAATTAATTACTTCTTTACGAAAAGACCCAATGGCAGGACGAGACTCTAGCTTTGGATTAATTAATGTTCATGCAAGAATATCAATGATTTTCGGTGAACAATACGGGTTGGAAGTGAATAGTAGATCACATGAAGGAACAGAGGTTGTTCTAAAATTGCCAATGGTAACAGAAGGAGAAGTACTAAACATGACAGGAGGTGAGGAAATTGCCTAAACGTATTAAAACGATACTTGTTGATGATGAAGCCTCGACTTAGACGTGGTGTTGAAAGATTGGTTAAAGCTCAAGGTGAAGATTGGGAAATAGTTGGAAGCTTTAGCAGTGGTGACGAGTGTTTGAAGCTTGTTCAAGAGCAAAACCTTCACTTTGATTTGTTAATAACTGATGTCAAGATGCCTGGGATGGATGGGTTAACTCTTATCAAACAGTTAAAGCAATTAGCCTCCTTCCATGCTATGGTCATTAGCGGTTTCGATGATTTTCAGTTTCTTCAAACAGCCATACGTGAAGGAGCAAGTGATTATTTAATTAAACCAATTGATCGCGATGATTTCAGAATTCAATTAGAAAAGATACAAAACAAAATCGTTTCCCATTGGAATGATTCACAGTATTTCGAGGAAGTACAACATAAAGCATCTCAATTAACACATGTAAAGCAATTGCAGTTATTAAGTGAAATGACTAAGAAGCAGGACTTGTCGCAACTTGAATGGACAAAGGATTTTCCGAATGGTCAATACCTGCTAACTTATATAAGTATGGATAATCTATCTAGTAAGTCAAAGTCTTTTCAAAAGGAAGATTGGAAAGCTTGGAGTTTTGCCTTAGACAATATATGTGAAGAGACGACAGAGGAATTAAGTTCTTCATTTATCTCTACATGGAGATGGAAGGGAGAAGATTTATCCTATTGGTTGCTCATACATGTTCAAGATGCTACAAAAGAAGAATCCTTTGCACGTGAGACAATTATATTTGTGGATAAGGTAAAACAAAATATTAAGAAGTTCACACCCTTTACATGTTCGATAGCAGTGAGTAGAAAAATAAATGATCTCACATTACTGGCGAGTATAAAGGAAGAATTGCTCACTTATATACAATTTCGTTTGTTTCTTGGTAATAATCAGGTCATTACAAGTGAAACAATTGAAGAGTGTAAAAATAGTAAAAAGGGATCTAATAGTAAAGAAATTGAAAATAGGATAAATAAAATTCTTTTATCGTTGGATAGTAAGGACCAAAGCAAAATAAACCATGAAATATCCAATTTTTTAAATATGTTTCAAGCATTAATCTCTCCTGAAGAAATTGAGCAATCTTTACAAGTGTTTGGAATACGAATGATCAATTATATTATGAAGCATTCTCAAGAAAACGATGAAATTCCTTTATTAAATGAATTGTTCGGGTTAACGAAGAAAACAGGAAATCTTCTGGAATTAAGAAATGAAGTGTACCATTGGATAAAAAAGATTCTTCGTATCATTCTACGGAAAAACGAAGAACTACACGTTGATCCCATTGATGTAGCAAAAAAATGGATTATTGGACACCTAGAACAGAACATCACGATCCAAAAAATTGCAACTCAAGTATATATGAATCCCACTTATTTTTGTGAATACTTTAAAAATCAAACCGGAGAAACAGTATTAGATTTTGTAACAAGAGCTCGAATCGAAAAAGCACGAGATCTTCTAGTAAACACAAATCTTAAAATCTATGACATTTCACAGAAAGTGGGATATTCAGACACGAAATATTTTAGTAAACTGTTTAAAAAGCAGTACGGTGAAACACCATCAAAATATAAAGAGAAGGTCATTTTGGACCAAAGTTGACTCCCTATGAAAAGGGAGTTTTTTATTGTTTTCAAAAAACATCAGAAAGTTAACCCCCTAAACCGAAAATCGTCTCCTACTACAACATTTCAATGTTTATTAAGATATATGTAAGCGATAACAAACGAAAAGGATTGCAAGTTAAAGTGTTTATTAAATCAACTATATTGTAAGCAATATCATAAGGCTAGGAGTGAAACTATGTCTGACTATGTTCTTGAGCTAAAAGGAATTACAAAGGAGTTTCCCGGTGTAAAGGCACTTGATAATGTCCATTTTAAGCTCAAAGCAGGAGAAATACATGCCCTAATGGGGGAAAATGGTGCCGGTAAATCAACATTTATTAAAGTCATCACTGGTGTTCACGCACCTAACGAGGGCGACATGTTCTTAAATGGTGAAAAGGTGCAATTTACAAATCCAAAGGATGCACAGAAAAAGGGAATTGCCGCCATTTATCAACATGTAACTAATTATCCGGACTTGAGTGTAACAGAAAATATTTTTATGGGACACGAAAAAATTCAAAAAGGAACGAAGCGTCTGCTATGGAAAGAAATGCATAAAGAAGCTCGAGCATTTTTACAAGATTTAGGTTCTTCAATTGATCCAAAATCTGAAATGGGTTCACTCAGTGTGGCGCAGCAGCAAATTGTAGAGATTGCAAAAGCGATCTCTACAAATGCAAAAATTATCATTATGGATGAACCAACAGCTGCTTTAACAGCAAGGGAAAGTGAAGAGTTATATAAAATTACGGAGCGGTTAAGAGATCAAGGAGCATCGATCATCTTTATCTCACATCGTTTTGAAGATATGTATCGTCTGGCAAGTAGAGTGACTGTGTTTCGAGATTCTAAATATATCGGTTCTTGGGGAGTTAACGAAATCACCAATGATCAACTCATTGTAGCTATGGTTGGACGTGAAATTACTCAAGTTTATCCAACAAAGAAAAACAAAATCAGTGAAAAATTACTTGAAGTAAGAAACTTAGGGAAAATGGCCTATTATGCAGATATTTCCTTTACCCTTCACAAAGGTGAAATTCTTGGCTTAACAGGCTTAGTTGGAGCTGGGCGTACTGAGGTTTGTCAATCATTGTTTGGCATCACAAGCTATGACAGAGGAGAAGTCTATTTAAAGGGGCAACAGATTTCAGTCAAAAACCCTAAGAGTGCAATGAATTTAGGTATAGGTTATTTACCAGAAGATCGTCAGTTACAGGGCCTTGTTTTGGATTGGGGAATAGGAAGAAACATTACTTTACCAGCCTTGAAGGATTTATCTAGTAAAGGTTGGCTGAATGAAAAGAAAGAATCAACACTTGCAAAAAAATTGGCTGAAAAAGTACATGTAAAAGCAACAAGTATTTTTGACTTAGTAAGCTCTTTATCAGGAGGAAATCAACAAAAGGTAGCCGTAGCAAAACTACTTACAGCTGACTTAGACATTATTATTCTCGATGAACCAACAAAAGGTGTTGATGTTGGTGCAAAATCAGCTATCTATGAAATTATTAATGATTTAGCAGCTCAAGGCTACGGTATTATTATGATTTCATCTGAGATGCCTGAAATATTAGGGATGAGTGACAGAATTGTTGTTATGAGAGAAGGAAGAATTACGAAAGTATTAGACAAAAAGGATGCCACACAAGAAGTCATCTTAGAAGCGGCCATGAGCGAAGGGAAAGAAAAAGAAGTAGGTTAATAGATTGATTTAGAAAAAGAGGTGAAGAGTATGCCTGAAAATGTCATACAAGACTCAACAAGTATACAGCCGCATGCAGAAAAGACGTCAAAGCTAGCAAACATATATAAATTCAGGGAACTTGGTTTACTTGCTTTTATTATTATCTTATCAATAGCTGTTCAGTTACGAAACTCCAGCTTTTTAAGTGGAGAGAATATTAATGACATGATCACAAATACAGCGATTCTTAGTATTTTAGCTCTTGGAATGATGCTTGTACTTGTAACGAGAGGTATTGATTTATCAATTGGATCAACGATAGCACTTTCCGGAATGGTAGCTGCTCAGACAGTTAGTACGTATCAAAGTTTACATCCTATCCTTGTTATTTTGTTAGGAATTGTTATTGGGATGGTTTGTGGAGCGATCAATGGAGTGTTAATTGCGAAAATCGGATTACTCCCTATCATTGCTACACTGGCGATGATGAATATTTTCAGAGGAATCACATTTAAAATTAGTGGCGGAGAATGGATTAGTTCTTATCAAATGCCGGAAAGCTTTGTGTCTATTGCAACAGGTACAACATTTGGTATAAATAATTTGATTGTTATAGCTATCGTTATTTACCTTTTATTCTTTTATATCATTAACCACACAAGAACAGGACGACAAATTTATGCAGTTGGTAGTAATCCTGATTCAGCAAAGGTAAGCGGTATAAAGGAAGGTCGCATTCTATTACTTGTTTATGCCATTATGGGCGGTTTTGCAGGACTGTCAGGTGTGCTTTGGGTGTCTAAATTTGCATCTGCACAAGGTGATACAGCATCCGGTTACGAGCTAACGGTTATCGCAGCTTGTATCCTTGGCGGAGTTAGTATTGCTGGGGGATCAGGAAAGATTTCTGGGATCATTCTAGGGTCTATTCTTTTAGGAATCTTAAATAATGCATTGCCATTATTAAATGTATCTCCATTTTGGCAAACAGGTATTCAAGGTCTCATCATCCTCGTTGCTGTTATCATAAACACCCTTGTTAAAAGAGGTGTTGATCGAAATAATCTGATGAGGAGGAAAATATAAGCCATGGAACAAAGAACATCACTTGATCAGCAAGGATATATACATCGAGATCTCCTTGATAAAAAAGACTTTAGCCTAAAGAGATTTTTCTTACAATGGGAATGGATGTTAGTCATCATTTTATTCGCAGTCATGATTATCAACTCAAATCTATCACCCTATTTTCTGAATTATGCAAGTTTACGAGATGGAACAATGATTTTTCTAGATAAAGCATTTATTGTTTTCCCGATGGCGATGATTATGATTTTGCGTGATATTGACATCTCTGTTGGTTCAACGGTTGCCTTATCATCAGTTGTGATGGCAACAATGTACAACAGCCTCGGAGTACCAATGGAACTTGCTGTAGTCATTTGTTTAGCAGTGGGTGCTCTATGTGGATTTATAAACGGTCTATTAATTGTTAAATTCAAAGAATTATCAGCTGTAATTGTTACATTAGGCACAATGATCCTCTATCGTGGAATCGCTTACGTGATTTTGGAAGATCAATCATCAGGTACTTTTCCAGAATGGTTTGGATTTTTTGGTTGGGGGTATGTATTCGGAATTCCATTTATTCTAATTTTGTTTATCATTATGGCAATATTGTTTGGAATTCTTCTTCATAAAACAACGTTTGGTCGTCAAATCTTTGCAATGGGTAAAAACCCTACGGCAAGTAGATTTTCAGGAGTTAAGGTTGATCGAATGAAAATGATTGTATTTACTCTTGCAGGTCTCATGGCTGGATTAACAGCATTATTTTTAGCTTCAAGAATGGGAAGTACCAGACCTAATGTTGCAAACATGTATGAACTAGATGTTATTGCCATGGCTGCATTAGGTGGAATTAGTACAGCAGGAGGTAAGGGGAAAATAATTGGAACTGTTATTGCTGTATTTATTATTGGTTACCTTCAATACGGACTAGGGCTTATTAATATCCCTGCTCAAACATTATTAATTGTTGTTGGTGCGTTGCTTATTTTAGCTGTAGCCGTTCCAAAAATAAAGTTACCAAGCTTTATGAAAAGAAAATAACCACGTTATACGCAGTTTTAAACTGTTATGTATAAATGAAAAGACAAAAAGGGGAGAGATAAAATGAAAAAGTTTTTATCAATGATTTTATCAGTTGTATTACTTGCTTCTATACTTGTAGGTTGTAGTCAAGGAGCACCTTCAAGTGGTGGGTCTTCAAGTGAGGGTGGGGCAGAAGAAGGCAGTGCCTCAAACAAGTACGCATTTGTATTTAAAAACACAGGAAATCCTTATGGGGAAAAAATGATGGATGGCTTTAAGTCTGCTGTAGAAGAGCTTGGTGGAGAAGTGATTCTACGTTCACCAGACCAACCAACAGCGGAAGGGCAAATCCAAATTATTGAACAATTAATTACGCAAAAAGTAGCTGCAATCGCAATTGCTGGTAATGACCAAGATGCATTAGAGCCAGTGTTGAAGAAAGCAATGGACCAAGGAATTAAAGTTCTTTCAGTAGACTCAGCTGTTAATGCTAACAGCCGTCATATTCATGTGAATCAAGCAAACCCAGAGAGAATTGGGCGAATTCAAATTGAAGCAGTAAGTGAAATGATTAGTGGAGAAGGACAAATCGCGATTTTAAGTGCAACATCACAAGCAACAAACCAAAACCTTTGGATTGAATGGATGAAAAAAGAACTTGAAAAGCCTGAGTATAGCAAAATAGAGTTAGTAAAAGTAGCTTATGGTGATGATTTAAGAGATAAAAGTGTATCTGAAACAGAAGCTTTATTAAAATCTTATCCTGATTTAAAAGCGATTATTGCTCCAACAACCGTTGGAATTGCTGCTGCAGGAAAAGTATTAACAGATAAAGGATTACAAGGAAAAGTAAAATTAACAGGATTAGGACTTCCAAGTGAAATGGCTAGCTATATCGAAAGTGGTGTTTCACCATGGATGTACTTATGGAATCCAATTGATGTAGGAAAAGTAGCTGGTTATACTGCACATGCATTAGTTGAAGGGTCAATCAAAGGAGAAGTTGGTGACACATTCGAAGCAGGTGATCAAGGAAGTCAGGAAGTAGTTGAAGATGGAGAAGGAACACAAATTATGCTTGGCGACCCATTTAAATTTGATGCTGATAATATTGCTGAATGGAAAGATGTTTATTAACTGATTCATGATAATTTTAAACTAAGCCATTCAAGTTCTGGCTTAGTTTTTCAATTAAAAGATATAGGGGTAGATATGAGGATGAAGAACAGTAATAAGTTTGCGTGGACTTGGAAAATCAAAGAAGAAGACCTGGAAGAGTATGTAGAACTACATCTTAATCCTTGGTCTGAAATGATGGAGGAGCATAGTAAGGCAGGAATTAAAAATTATTCCATCTTTCAAAATGGTAATCAATTTTTCTACTGTTTTGAATGTGATGATGTAGAGGCTGCTTTTGAATATATTGCTCAAAGTGAAGAATGTAACAATTGGAACGCCATTACATCACAAATGGTGGAAGGTTCGTTTGATTTTAATGAGGCAGAACCAATTAAACCGATGAGGGAAGTGTTTTATTTAAAGTAGTGTTGTTGAAATAGAAATCGTAGCTCTCTCTAAAATGGTGAGAGCTTATTTTTAATTTCTTGTCATTATTTCCCGAAAAATAATCTTAGGTGATCACTAAAACAATTATCTTCCTTCTAAATGACAATATCTATGATTTTTTCGAGTGTTTTTACTTCATTTCTTTACATGAAAATGCAACAAATTGAAAATAAACCTATTGAATGATAGATCTAATCAAAAAATTTATAAAAATTGTAGTTAGTGTTTATATTTCGACAACGTTTTTATTTTTAACCCCTTATACTTATATCTACATCACATTTGTCTGTGAAAAATAATAAAGAAATTATTTAGGGTAGTAGCGTGGTATTTAGTATAGATATATTTCTTTTTAAACTAGTAAACTAGTGAAAATTTAAAATAAGTATAAGCTCGAAATGGGCTTAATTTAAGAAGAGTATGGAGGGAAATCAAATCAATGAACACTGTATTAGAACCAATTGTCGATTATGCTGGATTAGAGGATAGAGTGTTGGTCGAGATGGCTCATAATGGTGACAGCGAGTCATTGTCCTTTTTAATTAATAAGTATCAGCATTTTGTGCGCTCGAAGGTTAGACCGTATTTCTTAATAGGAGCCGATAAAGAAGATCTTGTTCAAGAAGGAATGATCGGGTTATATAAGGCGATTCGTGATTATCGTGAAGACAAAATGGCTTCTTTTTATGCATTTGCAGAGCTTTGTATTTCTAGACAAATTATAACTGCAATTAAAACTGCTTCTCGCCAAAAACATGGTCCATTAAATTCATCTATTTCCTTGGACAAGCCTCTTACTAATGAAGATTCTAATTATACGTTGATGGATATGATTGCAGGGGAAAAAGTAACTAATCCTGAATCTTTGCTTATTAATAAGGAAAAAGTGAACGAAATAGAACGGAAGATTGATGAATTGCTGAGTGATTTGGAAAGAAGAGTATTAACTCTATATATGGACGGACAATCATATATGGAAATATCAGAAGAATTGAATACACATGTTAAATCAATTGACAATGCTCTTCAGCGTGTAAAACGAAAACTAGAACGTCATTTTGAGATTAGTAAGGTTGTATGAGTAAAGATAGCAGGAAGAAATAGTTGGTTTTAGTGTTCATTGTTGATTGATGCCCTGTTACATAAACTAAATAATAAAAAAACCTCAGATGAATTTTGGGTCATCTGAGGTTTTTTTATTGTTCAAAGAAAAAGTAACATAGCCTAGCTGATCGTGTAATCCAAAATATTTACATTGACTCAACTACTATTTTTCTCTATAATATCAACTTATATTAATATAATATATCAACCTTGTATATGTTTAGGGATATGGCCTAAACGTTTCTACCAAGCTACCTTAAATAGCATGACTACAAGGATTACATATGTATTGTCGATATGTAATTCTTGTTATGTGTGCTTTAGGGTAATCTAACTCTAAAGCTTTTTTAGCATAATTCAGGAGGTCAACATGAAGCAATTCTTTCAGTTTTTAGATCGACAAACAACTTATCGACAAGAGTTTCTTGCTGGAATTACTACCTTTTTATCAATGGCTTATATATTAGTTGTTAACCCAATTGTACTATCAGAAGCAGGTATGGATAAAGGGCTGTCTTTACAGCAACAGCTGTCTCAGCAATTATCGGTACGTTATTAATTGGGATTTTAGCTAACTACCCGATAGGGATAGCACCTAGTATGGTACTTAATTCATTTTTTACCTATTCAGTTGTAATCGGAATGGGGATACCTTGGCAAACAGCATTAACAGGTGTATTTATATCAGGTGTTTTGTTTGTATTGCTAAGCATTTTTAAAATTCGCGAAAAAATCATCGAAGTAATTCCCCAGGATTTAAAATATGCAATCGGAAGTGGAATTGGCTTTTTTATTGCGTTTATTGGCTTGAAAAATTCAGGGATTGTAGTGGCAAATTCAGCAACATTTGTTTCGTTAGGAAATATTCAATCCGGTCCAACTTTATTAGCAGTTGTTGGTTTTATTATTACCGTTATTCTTATGGTGAAAAATGTTCGTGGGGCCATCTTTTATGGAATGGTGATAACATCGATTTTAGGAATGTTTTTCGGGATAATTGATAAGCCTAAAGCTATTATTGGTGGAATCCCTAGCTTGGAGCCAACATTCGGGGTTGTTTTTATGCAGCTAGGAGATATTTTTTCAATAGAATTAGTAGCTGTTGTGTTTACGTTTTTATTTGTAGCATTCTTTGATACAGCAGGAACATTGATTGCGATTGCTAACCAAGCAGGGTTAGTGAAGGATAATAAAATTCCGAACGCTGGACGAGCACTTTTAGCTGATGCCTCGGCATCAGTTGCAGGGTCAGTTCTAGGTACTTCAACAACAGCATCATTCATTGAATCATCTGCAGGGATAGCAGCAGGTGGAAGAACTGGTTTTACATCTGTTGTGATTTCTGGAATGTTTGCTATTGCACTATTTTTCTCGCCTCTCCTTTCTATTGTAACGTCAGAAGTAACAGCACCTGCTTTGATTATTGTTGGTGCATTAATGGCAAGTGAAGTACGTCATATTAAATGGGAACGTTTCGAGATTGCAATTCCTGCTTTTGTCACGATCATCATGATGCCGCTAACTTATGGTGTAGCAACTGGTATTGGTCTTGGTTTTATTATGTACCCTATTACAATGATTGCTATGAAAAAGCAGAAGGAAATCAGTCCGATCGTCTATGTTTTAGCACTTATTTTTATTGCCTATTTTGCATTTGTTATATAAGATTGAAAGTCTTCTCGTTTTAGAGGAGGCTTTTTTATTTTGAAGCAGTATTAGAAGTAGAAACACTGTTTTCTAATCATAATCATCGGAAAATTAAATGTATTATTGCAAGTGCTTCCATTATAATGGAAGATAGCTAACTGCACCTTATGCAAATTCTTATTCTGTATCTGTTTAGTAATAAGAACCTACTCTTATTAACTACTAATCATGATATGATTAAACCATGGAGTATTTTGTACTTTTTTAACATTGGAGGTTATGTGAATGAATAATCAAAAAGGAGAGAAACATTGGATCATACCAGATGGATATATACCACCATTAAGCTCAGGGGAACTTCTTAGCCATGAATCTATTTGTATTTTAAACTGCAATGGTCAAGATGCAAAACTTGAAGTTACGATTTATTTTGAGGATCGAGATCCGATTGAGAAAATTCCTGTCATTGTGCAGGGCAAGAGAAGTAAACATTTACGTACAACAGCACTGGAGCTTAATGGAGAAACGATTCCAACAGGTGTTCCTTATTCAATTGAAGTGGAAAGTGATCTGCCAATCATTGTCCAATATAGTCGATTGGATTCAACCCAACCAGGCTTGGCACTAATGTCTACAATGGGATATCCTTTGAAATGAATTGAAAGCGGTTACTAGCAAATTATGATATTGGAGTTCTAATATATGAGGAACTTAAACCGAAGAATTTCAACCAGATATAAAAATTTAAGAATTAAGTATAAATTAATCGTCTTTATTTCTATTTTATTAATTGTTTGTTTAACGTTTATTATAATTGGATTTCAATATGCATTTAATAGCTATGATGAACAAATTTACCGTAAATCTTCACAAGTTTTAATTATGTCTTCTAATAGAATAGAAGATGAACTAAAGAATATTGAAGAAGTTACTTATAAAATTATGGGTGATGATGTTATTCAGAACGCATTGCTTCGTTCAAAGGACAATAGCTTAACAAAGTATGATCAATATCAAATAGAAAAAGAAATTTGGGAGACCCTTACTAGCTATATAGGTTCCGAAAAATATATCCAATCCATCCATCTATTTGACCGTTTTGGGAAGGAATATCGTGCTGGAGGAGTGCCATCCCCGAATTTATATGATCATAAAGATGAAATGATCACAAAGGCGGAAAAAGGAAATGGGAGTAATGTATGGATTTCACTAGAAGGCTCAAAAAATTCTATTTTTTCTACGAGACAGCTAAAATCCTATGAAAATCTAAGTCTTGAAAAGCTCGGAACATTAGTAATTGATGTTAAGTTACACGAGATTGTTAAAGAGCTGCCAAAAGAGTGGGAAGATCAAGAGGGTTATATTGCGATCTCAGAAGGAGATGAAATTTTCTTTTCAGAAGGAAATTCTACTAATGTTGATAAGCTAGACTTTACAGCTAGTGATAAACAAGGATATCAAATTCAAAATATATATGGAAGAAGCTTTTTTGTTACCTATTCAAAATCTCCATATGCAAATTGGACATATTGGAATGTCTTGCCCTTTGGAACAATGTTCGCAAAGGTTACGATGATTAAGTTCCTTGTTATTTTTTTATTCTTAGCGATTTCTATTTCTTCTATTTATTTAGTTATTAGATTTTCTAAGCGAATTACGAATCCAATTGAAAACTTAGTTTCAGCGATGAAGTTCGTTCAAAAAGGGGATTTTAAACTAACAGAAAACTTTACACCTTCACAATATCAGGATGAAGTTGGAATGTTACACCAAAATTTCTTTGTAATGATTGAACGGATTAATCAGCTAATTAATGAAAATTATGAAAAACAATTATTAATAAAAGATACTGAATTTAAAGCATTGCAATCACAGATTAATCCTCATTTCTTGTATAACACACTAGAATCTATTAACTGGCTGGCAAAAGTAAATCAGCAGCATCAAATATCCAAAATGGTTGAATCTTTAGGATATTTATTAAGAAATGCTATTAGTTTAAAAGATGATGTTATAACAGTGGAACAAGAAGTAGAGATGGTTGAACACTATGTGACAATTCAAAAGTTTCGTTTTGAAGAGCGGTTAGAATTTTCATTAGTAATGGACGATAAAGTAAAAAATGCTAAGCTACCAAAGTTGATTCTGCAGCCACTTGTTGAAAATGCCATTCATTATGCGCTGGAAATGATGATCGAGCCATGTGAAATCCGTTTGTTAGCATACAAAGAAGGAGATAAACTCCATCTTATTGTTGAGGATAATGGACCTGGAATGGATGAGGAGCAGCTCGAATTAGTCAAAAAAGGTGAAATAAAAACCAGAGGGAATGGAATCGGTTTACGTAATATTGACTCCAGAATTAAATTTGTTTTTGGACCTGAGTATGGCCTTCAAATTGATAGTGAGGTAAACAAAGGGACAAAGGTACGCATCGTTATTCCATATCAAACGAGGTGGGATTATGTATAGGGTGTTATTAGTTGATGATGAGAGAATTATTTTGGAGGGGATTTCGAGTATCATCAACTGGGGAGAACTTGGAACAAGTTTAATTGGTACGGCCAGAAATGGCTTGGAAGCCTATGACTTTATCATGAAGGAACAACCAGACATCGTGATATGTGATATTAAAATGCCAGGAATGAACGGCCTTCAATTAGTTGAAAAGATGGCAGCTGAAAAACCTTCCATAAAGTTTATTATACTATCAGGCTTTAATGAATTTAACTATGCTAAACAAGCGATGGAATATGGAGTCAAGCATTATTTATTAAAGCCATGTAATGAAAATAGCATTATGGATGCTTTAAATAAAGTGATTGATGAACTAAAAAGAGATGCTAAAAAAGAGGAATTTCTATTAGAGACGAAAAGTCGGCTAAATCAAGTACAGCCTTATGTGAAAAAACAATTACTAAAAGAGTTTATCACTAGCAAGTTTGACAGCAATAGAGGAATACATTTTTATGAAAAACTATTAAGAGTGAATTTCGAAGAAGAGTTTATAAGGTTAATTATCTTTCGTATAGAAGGTGATTATCATTATGAGCATATGTTTGTCATTGAAAACCTGGGTGAAGATCTTTTTTCAGAATCAGTCTTATCAACGAGTATAGGAGAATATGTTCTTTTTCTTGTAAATGAGGAGGAGTTTAATAACCTACAGGAAAAAATTGAGCAACTAAGAGAACATTTTTTTGATATTTATAAAATGGATATGACAGTGGCTATAAGTGAGGTTGATTGTATTACACAAGTAAGAAGACTTTATTTAGAAGCACTCGAATGCCTGGGACATAGATTTTATTTAGGTGAAGGAAGCATTATTACAAAAAATGATATTAAACATGAGAATCGAATGAATGACTATGAATATGATGGTCAAAGTTTATGTTTGTTTATAAAATCAGGAAATATAGAAAAAGTGGAAAGTGAAATTTCTCAATTTTTCGCTGAGCTAACAGAAAGTAGATTAACAATTAGTTTAGTGCGTTCTTATGTGATGCAGATTTTTTTAGTGATGATTCAGCAATCAGACTCAGTGAGCATGCAAAAATATATGGATAAAATGTCTGTATTAGTAGATATGGATACAATCCAGCAAATGAAACATTTCTTTCTTTCTACCGCAAAAGAAATTACACAAGGTCACTATGAAAGACATAAATCAAATCATTCGGCTGTTATTCATAAGATGATTGATCTGGTAGAAGAGAATATTGGAAATCCAGAGCTGTCCCTGAAGTGGGTGGCAAATAAGGTTTATATGAATGCGGACTATTTAGGTAAACTGTTTAAGCAGGAAACAGGGCAGAAGTTTTCAAGCTATGTTACACAAGAACGAATTAAGAAAGCGATTGAACAGATTCAATTAATGGATGATGTAAAGGTATTCGCAATTGCTGAGATGATTGGATTCGGTGATAATCCCCAATACTTTAGTCAAGTGTTTAAGAAGTTTACTGGATACTCTCCGTCTGATTATAAAAAGGTAAATTAATAGATTGGTTAGAAGGACTGTCTCTATGTGTAGACAGTCCTTTTTTGTTTGGAAACCCAGTAGGGGGAGGTTGCAAGAAAATGTTGTTAAGTTGCAAAATTCCTCATAAATGTTGCAAGATCGTAGCGTAATTTCTCTATATTTGGGTGGAGAATTACATAGATAGTAGTTCAATCCATTGTACTAGTTCAGAAAGTACAAATTTTTTAGACGTTCAAAAAAAGGTAGTCAGAATTCACTGTTTTTTAAACACTCTTATCTGTTTTTTGCATTTTAATAGCTTCTTAAACCCTATAAAATAAAGGTTGTAAGCGTTAACAAAGATTTCAAAAAAAGAATACAAGGGGGATGTTAAATGAAGAAGTGGTTGGCAATTTTTATGTCGGTTTTTATGGTATTTACATTAGCTGCTTGTAGCGGTAGTACTTCTGGTGAATCTTCTTCAGATTCAGGTTCAAAATCAGATGGTGGTGAAGATGAAGAAGTAACACTTCGTATTGCATGGTGGGGATCTGAACCTCGACATGATTACACTCTAAAAGTAATCGAAATGTTTGAGAAAGAAAATCCAGGTATTAAGATTCAAGCAGAATATGCAAGTTGGGATGATTATTGGAAGAAGTTAGCACCTCAGGCATCTGCACAACAATTACCTGATATTATTCAAATGGATCTTTCTTACTTTTCACAGTACGCTGAAAATGGACAGTTAGCTGATTTATCACCTTATGTTGGAAATCAAATTGATACAACGAATTTTACGGACAATTATATCAATGGTGGAAAACTTGATGACAAGTTATATGGCTTTAACTTAGGGGTTAACGTTGTTGGTTTCCATTATGATGAAGAATTATTAAAGAAAGCTGGAGTCGATTCTTTAGCTGAAGATTGGACTTGGGATGATTACAAAGAATTAGCAGCAAAAGCGAAAGATGCTGGAATATTTGTTGATACTACAATGAAATCGGACGTATTCTTTAACTACTATTTAAGAACTCAAGGGAAATCATTATTTGGTAAAGATGGTGCATCATTAGGATATGATGATGATCAAATGTTCATTGACTTCTTTACGATGGCTTCAGATACAGTGAAAGATGGTGCAGCACCTACTCCTGACTACTTAGCTCAGTTAAAAGGTCTTGAAGATGATCCAGTAGTAAAACAAGAAGCAATTGGTATTTGGCAATGGTCAAATCAATTCGTAGGATTACAGCAAGTTGCAAACAGACCACTAAAAATTCAAAACATGCCGGGGCCTAACACAAGTGATGGATTATATTTGAAACCAAGTATGTTTTGGTCTGTTGCTGAAAACTCCGAGCATAAAGAAGCAGCAGCTAAATTTATTGACTTCTTCGTAAACAATGAGGAAGCAAACAAATTAATCTTAGGTGACCGTGGTATCCCAGGTTCATCAGTGGTGAAAGAAGCTCTTAAACCAGTACTTTCTCCTGAACAAGTTCAAGTGTTTGATAGTGTTGAATGGATTTGAACAAAACAGCTCGGCATTTGATGGTCCAGATCCAGTTGGAGCAGGTGAAATCATTGAGATGCTCGACAGTTTATCTGAACAAATGAATTATGGTCAGTTAAAAGTAGAAGATGCAGCTAAACAATTTAGACAGCAAGCAGAAAGCATTTTAGCTCAAAATAAATAGTGCTTAATGACCTGATAGCTGATCAATTGTACGATCAGCTATCAGTCTTACTGCCAATTCAGTTCTGGAGAAAGGAAATGATTCTATGAGTGCACGCGCTATGAAGCAAAGTGTAAAAGGCTATTTATTTATCAGTCCCTTTATCATTGGGTTTTTAGCGTTTACGTTTATCCCAATCTTAACCTCATTATATTTTTCTTTTACAAAATATAATTTGTTTGCTCCCCCAACGTGGATTGGGCTTTGAAAACTATAAAAAAATGTTTACAGCCGATCCAAGATACTGGCAATCTCTTAAAGTGACTCTTATCTATGTATTTGCAGGTGTTCCGCTACGTTTAGGATTCGCTCTTTTAATTGCCATGATCTTAAATACAGCATCAAGAGCAGTTGGTTTATATCGTTCATTATTTTATTTACCCTCTTTAATAGGTGGTAGTGTAGCGGTAGCAATCATGTGGCGAAATATATTTGGTGATGAGGGAATTGTTAACTTACTTTTAGGCTTTTTAGGTATTCCCGATGTTCGTTGGTTTGGAGATCCTACAGCTGCACTGTGGATGTTAATTTTATTATCTGTATGGCAGTTTGGATCATCGATGTTAATTTTCTTAGCTGGATTAAAAAGCATTCCAGTAACATATTACGAGGCTGCAAGCGTAGATGGTGCAAGCCATTGGCAAAAGTTTACGAAAATCACTCTGCCTATGCTAAGTCCGGTTATACTGTTTAACACAATCATGCAAACAATTGCTGCATTTATGACATTTGTACCTGCCTTTATTATTTCAAAAGGTACTGGTGGTCCGTTAGATGGTACACTTCTTTACTCACTCTATCTTTTCATTCAAGGCTTCGAATTCTTTAATATGGGGTATGCATCTGCGATGGCCTGGGTGATGTTAATTATTGTTGGACTATTAACTGCACTCATATTTTTCTCATCGAAGTATTGGGTTCACTATGAATCTGAGGGAGGGAAATAATCTTTATGGAAACAAATACGAATGTAAAAACAGTCCCTCAAACAAAAGGGATTTCAGTTCCTAAGATGAAAAAACCAAAATGGTGGATTTATCATATCTTGGTTGGCGGATTTGCTTTGTTAATGCTTTATCCTGTTATTTGGCTGTTAATGAGCTCCTTTAAACCAAGTGAAACAATCTTTGTAACAGCAAAATCTTTAATTCCTGATCCTTGGATCTTAACAAATTTTAGTCAAGGCTGGGAAGGAATCGGTGGTAATTCGTTTGGCGTTTTTATTAAAAACACAGTAGTACTTGTTATTTTAACGATGATTGGTCAAGTCATATCATCTGCTTTTATCGCGTTTGGCTTCGCTAGACTGGAGTTTGTAGGGAAAAACTTTTGGTTTGCGATTATGATGGTCACATTAATGCTACCTTATGAGGTTGTTATGATTCCGCAATACATTATTTTTTCTAAATTAGGTTGGCTTGATTCGATTAAGCCGATTGCTGTACCAGCCTATTTCGGACATCCGTTTTTCATTTTTCTCTTAGTCCAATTTATCAGGACTATCCCAAGAGAGCTTGATGAAGCAGCTACAATTGATGGGTGTAGTACATTTAAAATTTTTTATAAGATTATCCTTCCGTTAATTAGACCAGCTTTGGCTACAGCAGCAATCTTCTCGTTTTATTGGACTTGGGATAATTTATTAGGACCGGTTTTATATTTAAATAGCCCTGATAAATATACAGTTTCTATGGCATTAAATATGTTTTTAAGTAATGAAACAGTTTCAAACTGGGGTGCCATGTTTGCAATGTCTATTGTCACATTAATACCGGTATTCGTTGTTTTTTTCTTATTCCAAAGACATGTTGTGGAAGGAATCAGTACAAGTGGATTAAAGGGTTAAGCTTAAGAGCTAACCCTCTAACACTCTTTGTGGAAAAATTAAAAAGGGAATGGAGCGGATTAGAATGGAGACTCATGGATTTTTAGGTGGTGTTCATAATGTGTTGGAATGGATTTCAAGATTGGCGCTATTAAATATTTTATGGATCTTCTTTTCTATCCTTGGATTAGGAATTTTTGGTTTTTTTCCTGCGACAGCTGCTATGTTTTCGGTTGTGAGAAGGTGGTCATTACGAGAAATGGACTTTTCTATCTCTTCAACATTTTGGAAGGCGTATAAAAAAGAGTTTATAAAAAGTAATATTCTTGGAATGATTCTTACATTGATAGGTATTGTGCTAATAATTGATGTGTATTATCTGAAACAGGCTTCTTCATTCATACAACAGCTATTATCCGTTCCTTTTTTAATTCTTTCTATTTTATTTGTATGCATGTTGCTATATGTTTTTCCAATGTATGTGCATTATGAAATGAAGGTCCTGCAGGTTCTAAAAAACTCGTTTTTTGTTATGATCATGAATCCATTATCAACTTTAATGATGCTAGTGTGTGGAGCAGGCTTGATGATCTTGCTTTCTTTTGCTCCACCATTACTTCTAATATGCAGTGGAAATTTAGTAGCTCTTCTAATAACAAGGCCTGCAATGAATGCTTTTCAGAAAATCAATGATAAGCAACAAGAGCGCATAGTACAAAATGGAAAGAGGCAGGAATTAATCAATCAGGAATAATTGGTTCTTTTTCAAGTAGACCTACTTAATGTAAATGCTTACAATTATAATAGGTTTTCTTCATATTACTCTGATTTTTAAACATTCTTCTCTAGAAATTACATTAAAAGTAGATAGAAAACCTATTAAACTATTTTGTGTAAACACTTACAAAAAAGGTGGTCTTTATGAAAAAGTATTTGTTTTTTACCCTGACCCTTATAGTGATGTTTACCCTCACTTCTTGCAACTCAGAGGAGCAATCGCAAAGAGATGTAATGGAGGAAGAGGATATTACGATTAAAGTAGCATGGTGGGGAGGTCAGCCAAGACATGAATATACAACTAAAATTATTGAAATGTTTGAAGCTGAACATCCAAACATTAATATTGAACCGGAGTTTGCAAACTGGGATGACTATTGGAATAATTTAGAGCCGATGGCCGCGGGGAATCAACTTCCAGATGTGCTTCAGATGGATATGGCTTTTTTGTCTCAATATGGTGAGAAAGGCTTACTAGAAGATTTATCTCCATATGTCGAAAAGGGGATCATTGACGTTTCTTCCATTGATAAAAGCATAGTAAACAGCGGTAAGGTAGGTGACAAATTATTTGGATTTACAATAGGGATCAATGTTTTATCTGTTATTTCTAATGACATATTAATGAATATAGCAGGCGTCACGATTGATGAAGATAGTTGGACTTGGGATGATATGGAGCAGATTGCAGTGGATATAAAGAAAACAGCAGGAGTTTATGGATCTAATGGCATGCATCCACCAGATATTTTCTTTCCATATTATTTAAGAACAAAAGGAGAGCAATTCTATAATAATGAAGGAACAGCTCTTGCTTATTCTGATGATCAATTGTTTATTGATTATTTTTATAGACAACTAAGGTTAATTGATGAAGGTGCATTTCCTACCCCGGATGAGGTGGTCGCTGCGGGAAGAACGATGGAAACAGATTTTATCGTAACAGGAAGTACAGCAATCACCTGGAATTACTCCAATCAATATGCTAGCTTTGATCCGTTAACAAATGCACCGTTAACGCTTCACTTGCCACCTGAACATCTTGAAAATAAGGCATTATTCTTAAAACCAAGTATGCTATTTTCTGTTCCAAAAAGTTCAAAGCATAAAGAAGAAGCAGCAAAATTTATTCATTATTTCGTTTCTAATGTAGAAGCCAATAAGTTAATGAAGGGTGAACGAGGAGTGCCGGTTTCATCAAAAGTATCTGAAGCCATTAAACCAGTTCTTACTGAAGGGGAAATGAAGATTCTAAACTATGTAGAGAAAGCAAAGGCAATGACAGATGAATTTTACCCACCAGATCCAGTAGGAAGCTCACAGGTAATGAAGGTGTTGAAAGATATTTCTGATGAGATTTTATTTAGGAAGATAACACCTGAAGAAGGAGCAAAGAAATTTAGAAAGCAAGCTAACGAAATTCTACAAGATAATCAATAGTCAACGGAGGGGTTTTACATGCCAAAACTACAATTTGAGGAAGCTGAAATAACTGAATTACTAGATAGAGTTGTCAAACGTACATTTGAAATGGATTTTAGCTGGGATTGGCCCGGAGGTGTTGCTTTTTATGGTGTAGCAGCAGCCTATGAAGCAACAGAAAAACAAGAATATATTGATCTATTAAAAAATTGGGTTGATGAATGGCTTGAAGATGGTTTACCTAAACTTTCTATAAATGGAGTGTCGATCGGTCATTGTCTTATTACTTTGTACAATGTAACAGAAGATGAAAAATATTTAACTGTTATAAAAGAAATGGCAGAGTACCTTCAACATGATGCGCCACGTTTTGCTGATGGAATCTTTCAACATACAGTAAATTCAGTAAAGCATGTTTTTCCAGAACAGGCTTGGGTGGATACGATGATGATGGCAGGTTTATTTCTACTAAGAGTTGGTCGATTGCTAGACCGAGAAGATTACTTTAGAGATGGATTAAAACAATATCATGGTCATGAAGATTTTCTGCAAGATTCTGTTACAAATCTTTATTATCATGGCTGGGACAATATTGCAAAAAATCATATGTCGTCAATCTATTGGGCTTCGTGGTAATGGGTGGGCAGCTTTAACGATGGCGAAAGCATTAGAGTTAGTTGATGTTCAAGATCCTTCTTACATGATTATTGACTGCTCGTTACGAGATCAATTAAGTGCTTTAGTGAGACTTCAAGCTGAAAATGGGTTATGGCATACAATCGTTGATGATCCTTCTTCGTACTATGAAATATCAGGTTCATCAGCTATTGCAGCGGCACTTCTTACTAGAGGAAGTCTTTATAATAAGTATATTCAAAAATCGATCGAGGGTATTGTCAACGAAATTGAAGAAGATGGAAAGGTCTCAAAGGTTTCAGCTGGAACAGCCGTTATGAATGATGCAGAAGGATATAAAAATGTACCATATAAGCGTATTCAAGGTTGGGGCCAAGGGTTAACACTCGTCTTTTTAGCAGAATTAGTAAAAAGTAATAAAAAGGTATATTGCTAATGAAATGAAATGAAATGTCAGGAAGGAGGGTTGAAAAAGTGACTGTTGATAAACAAACGATTTATATAGCAGGAGATTCCACTGCTGCTAATTGTCCTGAGGCAGAGGCACCAATGGCTGGCTGGGGACAATTATTTCACACCTTCTTTATAGACAATATTAGAATTCAAAACGAAGCAATGGGAGGAAGAAGCTCTAATAGTTTTATAGAAGAAGGTAGACTTCAAGCTATTTTGGAGCAAATGAAACCAAATGACTATTTATTTATTCAATTTGGTCATAACGATCAAAAGTCATATGGAACAGAACCATATACCTCTTATCAAGAGCATTTAGCTCAATATATTCTAAAACTCGGGAGAAGAAAGCGATTCCTATTTTACTAACTTCTGTCCAACGACGTACATTTACCGAAGACGGAAAAATTGAGAATACATTAGGAGAATATCCCGAGGCAATGAGGCAATTAGCAGCAAGGTTAGACGTGCCTTTAATCGATATGTGGGCAAAAACAAAAGAATTATACGAACGTTTTGGGATAGAGGATTCTAAAAGATTATTTACTATTTTGCTACCAAATGTTCATCATAATTATCCAGAGGGGATTGAAGATAACACCCATTTTAGCGAAGTCGGAGCACTCGAAATTGGGAAGTTGGTTATAGAAGGCATGAAGGAGCTTCAATTGCCTGTTGTTTCTCATTTAAAACAAAAATTTTAAACCACGTTTTCGTGGTTTTTCCTTTTTAGAGATGATGGATTAAGAAGAAATAGATCACACCAGTCTAAGTAAGAAGAAAAAATTCTTATAGTAGGAGTCCGGTAGAATGAGAAAAAAATTATATCATGGTGCAGCGTATTATCCTGAACTATGGAATGAAGAAACAATTGAAGAAGATCTAAAGCTGATGGTTGAAGCAGGGATTAACGTTGTTAGAATGGGTGAGTTTGCTTGGTCTTCGATGGAAAAGGAAGAGGGAAAGATTGAGCTTGATTTTTTTGTGAAGGTCATTGAGAAGCTTAATGAGCATGGAATTGAGACTGTGATGTGTACCCCAACTCCGACACCACCTATCTGGTTGACTCACAATCATCCAGAGCGGATGTTTGTTGATGGAAATGGTCGTGTGATGGGACATGGATCACGTCAGCATATTTGTACTAATAATGCTCACTTTCGTGAAAAAGCTGCAATTATTACTGAGGAAATTGCAAAGGCAGTTAGCCATCTTCCTGGGTTAATCGCATGGCAGCTTGATAATGAGTTTAAATGTCATGTTAGTGAGTGTATGTGTGAAACCTGTAGAGATTTGTGGCATCAATGGCTGGAAGAGCGGTATGGAACAATTGATCATCTTAATGATGCCTGGGGCACTCATATTTGGAGTCAATATTATCATCGATTTGATCAAGTTCCTCAACCTGTTGCAACACCGTTTCTTCATAACTCATCTCTAAAAACGATGTATCAGCTCTTTTCATATGAAAAAATAGCAGAATTTTCTGATGAACAAGCAGCCATTATCCGAAAATATTCAAAAGCACCTATTACCCATAACAGTACGACATTTTTTCATGTTAATAATGAGAGATTATATGAAAACCTCGATTTTGCATCGTTTGATACGTATGCAGAGAGAAAAATTTTCATTCATATCTATTTAATTGTGATTTATGGAGAAATTTTAAATCCGGTCGAGATTATTGGATTATGGAAACAAGCCCTTCACATAGTGCATCACTTGAGAGTCACGCAGCTCCGCATCAAAATGGTTATTTAAAGGCTGAAGCAGTTGCAGCTTATGCTTTAGGAGGAGAAGCATTTTGCTATTGGCTTTGGAGACAACAGCGAACTGGCTGTGAACAACCACATGGATCGGTAATCAGTGCATGGGGAAAACCAACTGTTGGGTTTGAAAATGTAAAAGAGGTTGAAGCAGTTAGGAAGGAAATCCAATCTATTATATTAGCTTCTACACCTTTACAAGCAGAAGTAGCCATAACTTATTCAGATGTGGCGAAGGCCTTCTTAAAAACAGAGCCACACGATGGTTTAGATTATCGGTCACTTGTCATTGATTTTTACGAAAAAATACTGTCAGCAGGCTTTCATCGAGATCTTATACCTGAGAATGCTAGTTTGAAGGGTTATAAGTTATTATTCACCCTTTCATCCATTACCTATCAGAAGACTATTTAATTAAAGCAACTGCATTTGTTGAAAATGGAGGGATTTGGATTGTTGGTCCTCTTACAGGGGGAAGAACAGCTCACCATACAATTCATACTGATGCAGCATTAGGTGCATTAGAGGAGCAAGCAGGTGTTGAAACATTATATACGTATCCAATGGATGGGACAGAGTCTAAAGGAGATTTTATGGGATTGGTAGCTCCTTTAAGCATATGGAGCTCAGTTTTTGAACCGAAAAAAGCAGAAGTAGTAGGTAGAATACAAGATGGAATCTCAGAAGGTCATGCATTTATTACTGAACATAAGCGTGGTAAAGGGAAAATAGTGATGCTAGGTTCATTACCAGTTGGTGATGAAGGAGATATTTTACTGAAGAAATGTTTAACTCATTATGCGGAAGAAGCTTGTGTTTTAGTGAAAACAGATGTTTCAGAAGGAACGATTGTCGCACCAAGAGCGGGGAAAATGGGTGAAGTCATTTGGGTGATTGTTAATATGGATGGCAAGGGAGGAGCTGTTACCCTTCCAAACGATGGAAAAGATGCTATAACAGGAAGAATAGTTTCCAAGGGGAAATGCGTCATAGGTCCATATGAACACAAAGTGATTCAATTTTAACAACAAATATATGCAAAGGGGATAAGGGAAATATGACAAATCTACATACACTTAAAATTGCTTATATCGGTGGAGGTTCAAAGAGCTGGGCGCGAAGTTTGATGAATGATCTTGCTTTAGAAAGTAGAATTTCAGGTAAAGTTGCTCTATATGATATAAACTATGAGGCTGCTGTTCAAAACGCAAAAATCGGAAATCAAATTTCACAGCTTGAAGAAGCAAAGAGTAATTGGAAATATGAAGCTGTTTCGACTATGGAAGAAGCACTGTCTGAAAGTGATTTTGTTATTATATCAATTTTACCTGGTTCTTTTGAGGAAATGGCATCTGATGTTCATACGCCTGAAAAATATGGTGTTTATCAATCTGTTGGCGATACAGTCGGACCTGGTGGCTTCGTTAGAGCACTTCGGACAATACCAATGTACGTTGAAATAGCAAATTCTATTAAGCAACATGCACCAGATGCATGGGTAATTAATTATACGAACCCAATGTCACTTTGTACTCGTACACTTTACGAGGTGTTTCCGGAAATTAAAGCATTTGGTTGCTGTCATGAAGTATTTGAAACCCAAAGTCTTTTAGCAGAGGTTGTAAAGGAATTTTTAAACGAAGAGGTAGCACAGCGTTCAGACATTAAAGTAAATGTTCTTGGAATCAATCATTTTACATGGGTGAATCAAGCAAGCTATCAAAATATTGACTTAATACCGTATTATAAGCAGTTTGTAGAAAAGTATGCTGAAACGGGCTTCGAAAAAGAAGAAGGAAGCTGGAAGAACAGTGTTTTTTCATCCTGCCAACGAGTGAAATTTGATTTGTTTAAAAAATGGGGTTATAGCAGCTGCTGGTGATCGTCATTTAGCTGAATTTATGCCACCTATTTATCTAAAAGATCCAGAAACAGTGTCTTCCTGGAAGTTTCATCTAACATCCGTTGATTTTCGTAAGGAGAATTTAAAAAAGAGAATCAGTGAAAATGAGGAGTTAGCTGAAGGGAATCACAAGTTTGAGATAAATTCTTCAGGAGAAGAAGGGGTTAAGATTATTTTAGCATTGTTAGGAGTAGAAGAAGTTGTCACGAACGTAAATTATCCTAATAAAGGCCAAATTGAAGGGTTACCTTTAGGGGCGATTGTAGAAACAAATGCATTATTCCGCAATAACACAGTTCAACCTGTGTTTGCAGGGAGGCTTCCACTAGATATTCACAATATGGTTCACCGTCATGTGTTAAATCAAGAGTCTGCATTGCAGGCCGCTTTGACAAAAGATAAACAGCTGGCATTGAATACATTTGTGAACGAGCCGTTGCTAACAGTTAGTCGCGAAGAAGCGGAGGAACTGTTTGATGAGATGCTAAAAAACACGAAGGATTATTTACCAGGGTGAAATTTATTTAAAGTGGGACAGTCTATGATTGAAGGTACATCCTTTCTATTCAATAAAGAAACTTGTTTTGAATATGATGGTCCAAAACTCGAAAGTATTGAGTATTTTTTAAATGTGTTGATCCGAGATAAAAACAAAGTATTTCGAGCAGAAACTGGTGAGGAACAAACGACCATTTTATTCAAACTAAATGAAAAGAATCATGACAACCTAAACGAAGAGCAGTTCTCCATTCAGTTTTCTGATGATCTGTCACAAATGAGCGTCATTTCTGCAGATGAATTAGGAATAATCTATGCTATCCTTCATATAAGTGAAGCATATCTGGGTGTTGATAAGTTTTGGTTTTGGAATGATTGTGAACCTCCACCAAAAGCAAACGTTAAGATAAGAGCTGTTCCGTATTTATCAGAAGTGGCAAAGGTTAGATTCAGGGAAATTTGGTTTATCAATGATGAAGTCCTTATTTCAACGTGGAAATATCAACAATCCAACACGTACGTATGGGAAATGGCTTTTGAGGCATTGCTAAGATGCAATGGAAATATGGTCATTCCAGGAACAGACATCAAAAATCCTATCTATAAAGATATAGCCAGGAAGATGGGGAACTTTGGATTACACATCACCATGCAGAGCCCCTAGGAGCTCATATGTTTTCTAGGGTGTATCCTGATAAAAATCCTTCTTATAGTGAGAATGGTGATTTATTTAAGGAATTATGGAAGGATGCAATTATCCAGCAGCAAAATGATAAGGTCGTTTGGAATATCGGCTTTAGAGGGCAAGGTGATCGTCCTTTCTGAAAATTGATGATCCTACGTTTGATACAGACGAGAAACGAGGAGCACTCATTTCTAAGATTATGAGCGATCAATACGAATTGATTGCTCAATATCAAAAAGATCCAATTTGCTGTGTAAATTTATACGGTGAGATAACAGAATTATACAAAAAAGGATTGCTAGAATTACCGCCAGGAGTGATCAAAATATGGATTGACAGCGGATATGGGAAAATGGTGTCTAGAAGACAAGGAAATCTTAATCCTAGAATCCCTTCTATTCCCGAGCAGCATGATCTGGGTCCTCATGGCATTTACTATCATGTAACCTTTTATGATCTGCAAGCTTCAAACCATTTAACGATGCTTCCTAACACTACAGCTTTTGTTAATAGTGAGTTAGGTGAGGCATTTGATTCTCAGATGTGTGAATTTTTAATTGTGAACTGTGGGAATATTAGACCTCATATCTATTTTCTGGATTTCGTTAGCCGCATGTGGAATAAAGATAGAGTGGATAGAGGTGCATTTTTAGACGAATTTGCTACTAGATATTATCCTGCCTATAGTGATGAAATGAGTCGGAATATAAATGACTATTTCGATGCTATTATTCAGTACGGACTTGCTGATGATGAACGGGCTTGGGGAGCAATTTTATCATTTTACAATTCGTAACCTTGCCCATCAATGGATTGTTTCTCACGGAAAACAGAGTGGTAAAAATTTATGGTGGGCCACAGGAGAAATTGAGATAAAAGAGCAATTTAAATGGTTTAAGCAAAAGGTAGAGTCAAAACTTACTGAGTGGGACACGTTAACTAAAAATGTTAACCAACTAGTAAAAGAGGCAGATTGTATAGAACAAAAAAGAATCAATGATCAGTTCCTTATTCAAGTGCTGATTCATAAAAATGGCTGCTTTGCACTCTACTATTTTTCTAGAGCATTTGAAATGTTTCAAGAAAAAGAGTATCGAGAGGCTTATTTACTTCTTCATCAGGCGATAGAAGAAATAAAAGAAACAATAAACATCATGCAAGAGCCCATGAATGAGAAGTGGGTTGGATTTTACGATAATGATTGTTTAACAAATGTGACGTTAACTTTATATACGTTAGAAACAGTTCAAAGAAATATAAGGATGTATGGCGATGGACCATCATTTTACAACTGGGAAAAGGAATATCTAACAAATCCTGAGGAAAAAAAGGTTATGCTTCTAACGAATAAGACAAAGCAATTAACGGATGAAGGATTAGGTAGTAAGCTGCTAGAACAAGATCATAATTGATCGAAATTAGGCGCTTCACCTCTTTTGAGAGTGAGCGTCTTTTTGGTTTTTGCCAGATAACAAATACTGACAAACTTCGGGAAGTGACAGGCACCTAGTACATATTTACCTCTTATAAAAAATACTAGGTACATACGAATTACTTATAAAAAAATCATCGTTTTCCTATTATGATCATCACTGTTTTTTATACGTTTAACCCTGTTATTTACATGTTTTCTCTATAGTATTTGGATTACACTGTAAGAGATTTAACGATCAGTGAGTTCAATAATGTAAGGGGTTACATTATTGAACTCACTTCTAATGAGGAGGTGTGAAGGTAAGGTTGGTTTTGTTGAATTGGTTAGTTAATTTCGTGTAGTAACTGTCGTTAAAAACAGAGTTATTCACAGAGCAAAAGTTTTGTTGTAATGATATCAAATAATAAACCTGATTAACATCCTATTATATTCATACTTAACTCATTCGTAATCATCTTGCCTCAATTACAACACACTTATTCTATTAATTATCGAAAGGTGATGAAAAAATGAGGAAACGTTCTATTACAAATAAACTATTAACGTTATCACTGGCAACACCCCTTCTTTTAACAGGATTACAAAGTGATGCTTCGGCTGCATCTTCTAAGGCAAATAAACATGTTGCACAAAGTAACGGAGTTCAACTAGAGTACCTTGATAGAGGACTGGTTGCCGCAAATACATCACAAGGAATCTTTTTAAGCTGGCGCCTTTTGGGGACAGAAGTTAATGGTTATTCCGATAAGGGGTTAACTGGAGTAAATTTTAATGTTTACCGAGATGGTAAGAAAATTGCCACTGTGGAAGATAGTACGAATTTTGTAGATAAAACTGGTGCATCATCCTCGAAATATTATGTAAAAGCAGTTCAAAATGGAAAAGAAATCGATCAAAGCGCAGAAGCAACGGCTTGGAGTCAAAGCTATTTTGATTTAAAGCTAAATAAGCCAGCAGATGGAGTTACTCCTAGTGGAGAATCCTATTCTTATAACGCAAATGATATGAGTGTTGGTGATGTTGATGGTGACGGACAATACGAGTTTTTTGTGAAATGGGATCCAACAAACTCAAAGGATGTATCACAAAAGGGGTATACAGGTAATACCTATATAGATTGTTATACGATGGATGGAACATTGCTTTACCGTATCGATTTAGGTGTTAACATTCGTTCAGGAGCACATTACACTCAGTTTTTAGTTTACGATTTTGATGGAGACGGTAAGTCTGAATTAATGTTTAAAACAGCTCCAGGTACGAAAGTGATTCAGTATGATAAAGATGGAAAAGTAAAATCCGAGAAATTTATTACAATGTTAAAAGAAGATAAAAAAGCCGGTTATAGCAACTCAGATGATTACAGAATGAGTAGTGAAGACTATTATAATCACGTAGTAGAGATGTTTAAAAATTGGCATAACCATGAAGAAGTTGTAAATGGTAACTGGCCTAAAACGTTGGAAGAATGCTTTGGAATCGAAAAGCAATATGATTATCCACTTTCTACAGAGGATGCTCAAAGTTTAGCAGACTACTTTATTGATGAATATGCTCCTAGTAGAAGCGGTCGTAATGATTTAAGAGACTTCGAAGGCTTTATTGTAAAAGGTCCTGAATACTTGAGCGTTTTTAATGGTGAAACAGGAGAAGAAATGGAAACCATCCGTTACAAACATGAACGCCATGATGATGGACTTATGTGGGGCGATTATGCAATGTCACGGATCGAGCCAGGAAATCGGGTTGATCGCTTTTTAGCGGGAGTTGCTTATTTGGATGGAAAAAATCCAGCAGCTATTTTCTCACGAGGTTATTATACAAGAGCAACAATGGTTTCTTATACTTGGGATGGTAAACATCTTAAAGAAGTATGGGATGTTGATAGCGGTTGGACACCAATGACAAATCCGTTTAACGATGGACCACATGGACGTCTTGGTACGAGTGAGGAGTTTGGTTCCTTAACTACACAAGGTGCTCATTCATTAAGTACAGCAGATGTAGACGGAGATGGCAAACAAGAAATTATCTATGGCTCATCTACGATCGATCATGATGGTTCACTATTATATAGCTCAAGTGATGTCATGCCAGAAGAAAGTGCAACTCCAGGAGTAACGGCAGGTCTGGGTCACGGTGATGCACTGCATGTTGCTGATATTGATCCAAACCGAGAGGGATTAGAGATCTTTATGGTTCATGAAGGTGGACGATATGCGCCATATGGTTATGCGTTAAGAGATGCTAAAACTGGTGAAGTGATATATGGCGGCTATACTGGTAAAGATACTGGCCGAGGGATGGTTGGAGATGTTGATCCAACTCAAAAAGGCTTAGAGACTTGGGCAGTTGGCTTGTGGACAGCGGATGGAACAAAGATTAATGATAAAGCCCCTGGAACAAATATGAATATAAAATGGGCTGCTAATATGACAACTCAAATTATAAATGGAGCTATTGAAAATACACCAACTATAGATGATTGGCTAAAGGGAACTGTGCTAACAGCTTCTGGTACAAGAACAAACAATTACACGAAAGGAAATCCATCGTTAGTTGCTGATATTTTCGGTGACTGGAGAGAAGAACTTCTAGTTCGAACAGAAGATAGTCAGTCAATTCGAATTTACTTAAGTACAGAGGTGACAGATCGCAAGCTACACACACTCATGCATGATCCACAATATCGGACTGGAATCGCGTGGCAAAACGTTGGTTATAATCAACCATCTTATACCAGCTATTATTTTGCTTCGGATACTAACTGGGAAGAGGTTTCAGTACCAGAGATAAATATGCCAGGTGAACTAAATGAGCTGAACCACACATTAAATCTCTTTATTGAAAACGGAGGAATAAATGGATCAGTTAAATCACAATTAAAAAATTCGTTAAAACAAGCTCAGCATCATGCAGAGAAAGGATCTTATAAAAAAGGTATTCAGTTTATCGAGAAGTTTGTTAAACAACTAGATCATAATAAGAAGAAAGATTCTATTACTGAAAATGCTAAATCAACTTTAACAAATCAAGCAGAATTGATGATTGAAAAATGGAAGGAACTAAAGTAAGTAATCAAAATGGCTGCTGATCAAGCAATAGGATGGCAGTGTATTCTCCTGTTCATCCGGCAGAATTTATATTTAATTAATGAGAAGAAGCTTCAATCTTTACATAAGGATTGAAGCTTCTTTTTTTGTTTATCTTGTACATACGAATAAACGAAATAAATTGACATGTACGTATATGTGTAATAAGATTAAAAAGATATTGAAAAGCGCTTACATATAAGGATGTTAAAGTAATTTCTACTAAAAAGCAATATTGTTTTGAAAGGTAGAATGTTAAGCATGTTCATACAAGATGATGTAACTTCATCATAAGAGGGAGAGGAGAAGGGGAGAATGAAAAGGACAATTTATCGAAGAATTTTAGTGTTATTTTGTGCAGTTGGTCTTGTTATATCAGGAACAGCCATTACCTCAGGTAATAAAGTTCAGGCAAGTGAAGTTCCTGTTTTTGAAGAAGTTTCTGTACATGATCCATCTGTATTAAAGGTAGATGACACTTATTATATATTTGGATCTCATTTAGCTGCGGCAAAAACAAAAGACTTTATGAAATGGGAGCAAATCTCATCTGAAGTGAATCCCGCAAATCCATTATTTGAAAACGTTGTAGAAGAATTGAAAGAAACGTTTGAATGGTCTCAATCAGATACCTTATGGGCTGCAGATGTTATTCAGCTTGAGGATGGTAAGTTCTACATGTATTACAATGCGTGTAAAGGTGATTCGCCACGCTCAGCACTTGGAGTGGCAGTTGCTGACTCAGTAGAAGGACCTTATGAAGACTCTGGCATTATTCTTAAATCAGGAATGTGGGACGAAGAAAGTGAAGATGGAACAATTTACGATGCAACTGTTCATCCAAATGCAGTTGACCCTGATACATTTTTTGATAAGGATGGAAAACTGTGGATGACCTATGGCTCTTATTCAGGAGGAATTTTCATTCTGGAAATGGATCCAAAAACAGGTAAGCCTCTGCCAGATCAAGGATATGGTAAGAAGCTCCTTGGAGGAAATCACAGTAGAATAGAAGCTTCATATATACAATACAACAAAGAAACTGACTATTATTATATGTATTTATCATTTGGTGGCCTTGATGCAATAGGGGCTACAACATGCGAGTTGTTAGGTCTGAAAACCCTGATGGACCTTACGTGGATGCAGAAGGAAACGACATGATTCATGTAAAAGCGGATCCATCACTTCCAATATTCGATGATGCCTCAATTGAGCCTACGGTGTGAAATTAATGGGAAACTTTTTATTTGAAAGTAAAGAGGATGAAATTGGAACTGGATATGTTTCACCAGGTCATAATTCTGTTTACTATGATGAAAAAACAGGGGAGCAATATTTAATCTTTCATACTCGTTTCCCAGAAAGAGGAGAACAACATGAGGTGCGCGTGCACAAAATGTATATGAATTCTCAAGGCTGGCCGGTGGTTTCACCATATCGTTATGCAAGGGAAGAGTTAGAAACAGTAAAAAAATCAGAGCTAAACGGTGATTATCACTTAATTAACCACGGTAAGGATATTAGCTCAGATATAAAAGAATCAGTTTCCGTAAATCTCAATAAGGATGGCACGATTACTGGTGAAGCTGAAGGTACATGGGAGTTAGATGGAGAACATGAGGCAGTATTGCAGCTAGATGGTAAAACGTACAATGGTGTATTTGTGCGGCAATGGGAGCCAACATCAGAGAGTTATCGTATGACGTTTACTGCACAATCATCTGAGGGAATTTCTATTTGGGGAAGCCAGGTAGAAAATGATGGTGAGAATGGACCATTTACTGCTATGAATGCATTAAATCTAGCAATGATAGGTGGATTAATTTTAGTTTTGGGCGTTGGCTATTTATCGTTTTTAAAAGAAAAAAGAAAATAACAAACTAATAATCTACTTTTTCTAGTTTTTTAACAAGGGTATAACTTCTCATCATCAAGAGGTTATACCTTTTCAACTAATAGCTACTATTTTCGAAAGGATGGATGAAATTGAATCATCATCAATATGCATTAACACCTCCAATGGGGCTGGAATAGTTGGGATTGTTACGGTGCAACAGTAAGAGAAGATGAGGTGAAAGGAAACGCTGATTACATGGCGAAGCATCTGCTTCAATATGGATGGGAGTATGTTGTGGTGGACATTCAATGGTCAGAGCCTGGAGCTGTTTCTTCTGCTTATCGTCCGTTTGTTCCGTTAGAAATGGATGAATATTCAAGATTAGTGCCGGCGGTTAATAGGTTTCCGTCTGCTGATAATGGAAACGGCTTTAAACCGTTAGCAGATTACATACACAATCTTGGTTTGAAATTTGGTATTCACATAATGAGAGGAATTCCTCGACAAGCTGTTCATCAAAATACAAACATACTTGGTAGTGATAAAACAGCAAGGGATATTGCAAAGCCTAACTCTATTTGTCCATGGAATACAGACATGTATGGTGTAGACGAAACAAAAGAAGGTGCGCAAGAATACTATGATTCCTTATTTAAGCTTTATGCTGAGTGGGAAGTCGATTTTGTTAAGGTAGACGATATTGCCGATTCGAAACTTTACGGAACACATACAGAAGAAATTAAAATGATTAGAAAAGCAATCGATCGCTGCGGACGACCAATGGTATTAAGTTTGTCACCTGGACCTGCTCCACTAGAGCATGCAAGCTTATTAGAAGAAAATGCAAATATGTGGAGAATGACAGATGATTATTGGGACCTTTGGGAGCTTTTATATAACATGTTCGATCGATGCTATAAATGGAGTAAAAATAGGGGTCCAGGGTTTTGGCCTGATGCCGACATGCTGCCACTAGGACATATTGGAATTCGGTCTGTTGATGGTGGAGCAAGTGACCGATTTACAAGATTTACAAAAGATGAGCAAATCACAATGATGACGCTATGGTCTATTTTTCGCTCCCCGCTGATGTTTGGTGGAGAATTAAGAGATAACGATGATTGGACAATGTCATTACTTACAAATGAAGAAGTACTGAACATGCATAGAACAAGTCATAGTGCCCGACAGGTATATCGCAAAAATGACAAAATTGTTTGGACTGCAGAAGGTGATAGCGAAATTTATGTGGCACTCTTTAATATATCTGATAGAAAACAAACGGTTTCTATTTCACTTGACGAGCTACACGTTTCCAAGGAAGTTCAGCCAAGAGATTTATGGAATAAAAGGCAGTTAGCATCCGTTAACAGTGAGATTCGTTATGATTTGTCACCTCATGCCTCAATACTTTTAAAAATAAACAAATAGAGTAGTAGTATCATTTAAAGTTGTCGAAAAAATCTTCAAAAAAATGATAAGAGGTGACGTTTAATGAGTAATGTTAGGCTTTTAGATGGTATTTTTAAAGATTCAGAAAGAATTGGAAAAGAGTTTCTCCTTTCTTTAGATGTAGATCGACTTGTTGCGTCTTGTTATGTTGCTGCTTCATTAACTCCGAAAAAACCTCGCTATGGTGGATGGGAAACAATGGGCATTAGCGGTCATTCGATTGGACATTGGCTATCAGCAGCTGCAACCATGTATTCGGTTACTAGAGATGAAAAATTAAAAGAAAAACTAGATTACGCTGTAGATGAACTTGCCTATGTTCAAGCACAGGATCCCTTTGGATATGTTAGTGGATTTCCAAGAGATTGCTATGATCGAGTGTTTGCAGGCGGGGATTTTGAAGTATCGCATTTTAGCCTAGGGAATTCATGGGTGCCGTGGTACAGCATCCACAAAATATATGCAGGTCTTATTGATGTGTATACTATTTGTCACAATGAAAAGGCGTTAGAAATTGTTCTGAAACTAGCGAATTGGGCCAAACAAGGAACAGATAACTTAACAGATGAAGAATTTCAAAGAATGTTAATTTGTGAGCATGGCGGAATGAATGAAGCAATGGCAGATCTTTATTTAGTTACGGGTAACCAAGATTACCTTGAACTTGCCATTAGATTCTGCCATAACGCCATTTTAGATCCCTTATCAAAAGGAATTGATGAACTTGAGGGAAAACATGCAAATACACAAATTCCAAAAGTAATCGGTGCAGCAAAACTATATGAAATCACAGGAGAAGCATATTATCGAGATGCTTCGTTATTCTTTTGGGAGCAAGTCACTGAAAATCGCTCATATGTAATAGGTGGGAATTCAAAAAATGAACATTTTGGTATTGAGAACTCTGAGGAGCTTGGGATAACAACAACCGAAACATGTAATACCTATAATATGATGAAGCTGACTGAGCACTTGTTTAAATGGACACAGCAATCAAAATATATGGATTATTATGAAAGAGCACTATATAACCATATTCTAGCATCGCAGGATCCAGAGACAGGAATGAAAACATACTTTGTATCAACTCAGCCGGGTCATTTTAAGGTTTATTGCTCACATGATGATTCTTTCTGGTGTTGTACGGGGACTGGAATGGAAAACCCTGCAAGATATACAAGAAGCATTTATCATCAGGTAGAAAATCAATTGTTTGTAAATTTATTTATTGCTTCTGAAATACAACTAGTAGATAAAAATATAGTCATTAAGCAAGAAACAAAGTTTCCTGATGCACCTATATCAAAGCTAACGATTGTAGGAGCAAAAGATGAGTTATTGACGTTTCAGATTCGCGTACCATATTGGATATCTGGTGAACTAACTGCAACTATTAATGGCAAACAAACAATTGCTAGAGCGGATAAAGGATACCTTGAAGTAAGTAGCTGTTGGAAAGATGGAGATGTAATTGAACTGCTTATTCCAATGAACCTTCATTCTTACAAATCCAAAGATGAAGAAACAAAATTGGCATTTATGTACGGTCCTATCGTCCTGGCAGGAGCGTTAGGAACAGAAAAATTCCCTGAGAGCGATATACTGGATGATCATTTAAAGCTTAATAATCACCCATTGATCGATGTTCCAACTCTTGTAACGGGTGAAAAAGATCTAACAAAAGTGATCAAACCAATTGAAGGTTCCTCGTTATGTTTTGAAACAGAGGCAATCGGACAACCAGGGAATCTTAAGATGACACTTATCCCTTTTTATGCTCTTCATCATCAAAGGTATACATTGTACTGGGATGTAATGGACAACGAAAAATATGTTGAGTTTTTAAATAAAGAACAAAGCGAAGCGGAGAAACTAGACAGCATCACAATAGATGCTGTCCAACCGAATGAGCAACAGCCTGAAGTGGATCATGCGATCAAAACAGTAAATTCTCATTCAGGCTATTTAAACCTTGTTCATAGAGGCTTTCGAGATAGTCGTAATGAAGGGTATTTTAGCTATGAGTTAACTGTTGATCCTGGAATTGAGATGTACTTGCATATTACTTACTTCGGAGGAGATCGAATTTTACATCTAGATGGAAAAGCTTATGAAAGAGATTTTCATATATTGATAGATGATACAGAACTTGTACGACAAACACTTAAAGGTCAAAAGTCTGATAAACTATTTGATGTTGTATATCCTATACCCTTTTCATTAACAGAAGGAAAAGAAAAGATTGAAGTGAAGTTTGTGTCAACTGAAGGAAAAATAGCTGGTGGCATATATGGCATAAGAATGATTAGTAATCCATTTTAAAAAGATGAAAAAGGACTGGTTTTGGCTAAAAATAGTCAATTTAACCAGTCCTCTTTATTGCTTATCATACAATTTATCCATACAAAAATTGAATATATTATTGTTTTATTTTAAATTTGTACGTTTATGTTGTATAATAACTTTAGTTGTACGAATGAGTCTAACGAGAAACATACAAGCTGAAAGTGGTGACATAATGGCACAGCAAACAAAGGTAGGCATGGTCAAGGAAAAAATTAAAGAATGGATTGTTAATGGTAAGGTTTTGCCAGGAGAGAAAATTTATTCAGAAAATGAATTGGTGAAAATGTTCGAGGTTAGTAGACATACAGTTCGTCAAGCAGTAGGTGATCTCGTGCATGACGGTTGGTTGTATAGAGAACAAGGAGCTGGAACTTTTTGTTCGACCCAATTAATTCAGGGACAGCCACAATCGAGAAGAGATGCTGCCGGTAAAACGATCGGTGTTATCACCACTTATATTTCTGACTATATCTTCCCATCAATTATCAAAGGAATTGAATCATACTTAACAGCACGGGGTTATTCACTAACATTCGCTTGTACTGACAATGACCCTGAAAAGGAAAAGCAATGCATTGAAACGATGATTAATCATAATATTGATGGAAACTAATAGTGGAACCGACTAGAAGCAGCAGCTACAATCCAAATCTACATTATTATTTGGAAATGGAACAAAAAAACATTCCATATCTTATGATTAATCAATTTTATCCACAACTAAATCCTGTAAACATTATTTTAGATGATGAAAAGGGTGGTTATATTGCGACTGACCATTTGATTAAACAAGGACATAAGAAAATCATAGGCTTGTTCAAGAGCGATGATTTACAAGGATTAAATCGGATGCAAGGGTTTATTCGCGCATTTAGAGAAAACAACATCCCTTTTTTTCCAGACATGTTTGTAACATACACAACAGAAGAAAAAGATTTTATCTATAAATTGATGACTCTTCTCCAAGATGCCTCTACTCGACCAACAGCAATTGTCTGCTACAATGATGAAGTTTCCTTACAGGTATTAAACCTTTTAAGAGACCTTAAAATTAAAGTTCCTGAACAAATGTCTATTGTCGGATATGATGATTCATACTTAGCAGAAGCTTCTGAGACAAAATTAACAACTGTCACACATCCAAAGACAGATATGGGAATAGAAGCCGCGAAATGGATTGTTGATGCAGTAGAAAAACGTGAGAATGAAGAATTCAAAAATAAGCAAAAGGTTTATGATCCTAAGTTAGTTATAAGAAAATCTACTTCTACAGTATCTAGACCAGCAGCTGAGAGAAAACAAGTAATCATATAATGATTTCAAGATGTAATAAAATGTTAGGGGGAACAAAAATGATTACGTTAAATGAGCTGAAACATCAATCAAAAGCATGTACATGTGGAAATAACCATTATGATATTTTAATTGATAACATCGTTATTAGTGATCAAGCATTACAGCAAGTTGTTCCATATTTAGAAAGTAAACAATTTAAAAAGGTTGCGATTATTGCAGATGAACATACAGATGATGTGGTTGGAAAAACGATTTCTAATCTAATAAGAGAAGCAAACATTGCTAACTCTAAATCGATTCTTCAACCAAATGCTCAGGGAGATGTTGTCGCTGATGAAGCAGCATTAATTGAGGCTATGTTAGGTATTCCTCGGGATGTTGATGTTGTCATCGCTGTTGGATCCGGCACAATTCATGATATTGTTAGATTTGCTAGCTTTAAAATGGGCAAACCTTTTATTTCTGTTCCAACAGCCCCTCTGTTGATGGCTTTAACTCAATGGGAGCCCCTGTCATTATTAAGGGGGTAAAGCTAACGTATCAAATGCAATCACCTCTTGCTGTATTTGCTGATCTTTCAATTCTTATAGGTGCGCCCAAAGAAATGATTGCAGCTGGTTTTGCTGATATGATTGGAAAGTATACCTCCTTAGCTGACTGGAAGTTTTCACATCTTGTTGCAGATGAGCCATACTGTCCCTTGTCTGCACGTTTAACACAAGAAGCTCTAGATGGATGTGTAAATTCTGTAGAACAAATCATACAAGCAGAGAAAGATGGAATAAAAATTCTAATGGAATCGCTCATTCAATCAGGCTTAGCCATGCTGTTAGTTGGTCATTCATCACCTGCATCGGGCGGTGAACATCATCTTTCACATTTCTGGGAAATGGATTTTATAAAGAATGCTAAAACACAGGTTCTTCATGGAGCAAAAGTAGGGGTTTCAACTCAGTTAGTACTAGATTTATATAAGAATCAGATGTTAGAACTTATTTATTCGGACGATAAGTTGCAAGAATTATCAACGAATAAAGCAGACGCAGTACTTAAACAGCAAGATGAGCTAGTTCAGGTATTAAAAGCGTTACCTAATTCTAGTGATATCGCTGCTATGCTTAAATCATTGCAAGGGGCAGTTACTCCTTCGGATCTTGGTATACCATCGGAACTTGTTTCAGAAAGTTTAAGGAAAGCACATAAATTAAGAGATCGTTATACGATGTTAAAGTTTTGGAATGAGCATGTGGGTTTACATGAATATGTGTAAAAGACAAAAGGATAGATAAAAAAGACCAAAATCTATGAATTTCTGGATTTTGGTCTTTTTTTCTAAATTTTTTAATCACCAGAAGTTCATAAATGGTATATTGGAGAAAAAGGTAGAAAAACGTCGTATAATTGAAGAAAAACCACACACGTACGTACATATAAATTCCATTGTGTAAATTTGTACAAAAATATTTATACAAAGTTGTTGACATGTACGAACAGGTGTAATAATATAAGATTAAAGAAGCGCTTACATAACAAAAAAAGAAAAGCTTGCAAAATATTGATTTTACTCCTTTGTTAAGTAAGTCTCCTTTTCTATCAAATAGCATCTGGGGGGAATAAAAGTGTTCAAGAAATCCAAAAAGAGATTAAGTAGATTCTTATTAGTCAGTATGTTAATTGTTGTTGTAGGAGGAGTCTTAGGAGCTTGTAGCAGCAGTAGTTCAGGCGGCGGAGCAGAAGATGGGAAAAGCTTAACATTTATGTTTAGTGGTCAACCGCAAGAACAAACAGCTTATAAAGCAGTTGTGAAAAAATTCGAAGAAGCAAATCCTGGAGTAAAGGTTAAAGTTGTTGTAACAGCACCAGATCAATATGATACTAAATTACAGGCAGCAATTGCTGGTAACAGTCTTCCGGATGTTTTCTTCTATAATCCTGGTAACTTAAAAGCATATGTAAACTCAGGTGTATTAAAGGATATTACAGATTTAGTAGAAAATGCTGAAGGTGTAGATTTAAGTAAAGTTTGGGAATCTGGTATAAACAAATACCGTTATGATGGAGAAAATATGGGACAAGGTGCTCTATACGGGGTTCCAAAGGATTTAGGACCATTCGCGTTCGGATACAACAAAACAATGTTTGAAGAAGCAGGTATTCCACTTCCTGATCCAGACAAACCATACACTATGGAAGAATTTGTAGAAATTACAAAGCAATTAACAAAAGATACAGATGGTGATGGAAAACTTGATCAATGGGGAACAGGACTTAACGTAAACTGGTCATTACAACCATTTGTATGGAGTAATGGAGCAGATTGGTTAGATGAAACAAATACAAAAGTAACAGTTGATGATCCTAAGTTTATTGAAGCATTACAATATTTTGCAGATTTACAAAACGTTCATGGTGTAACACCATCTATTGCTGAAGCTCAAACACTTGATACGTACCAAAGATGGATGCAAGGACAAATCGGTTTCTTCCCAGTTGGTCCTTGGGATATGCCAGCTTACAATGATTTAAAATTCGAGTATGATTTAGCGCCATGGCCAGTTGGTGAAACTGGTGAAACAAAAGCATGGATCGGTTCTTTAGGTATTGGTGTTTCTGAAAAAACGAAAAATGCAGAGCTTGCTGCAGAGCTTGCATTGTATTTATCAGCTGATGAAGAAGGTCAACAAGCACTAGTGGATCAACAAGTACAATTACCTAACAACACTGATGTAGCTGAAGCATGGGCTGCTGATACATCAATTAAACCAGCTAACAAAGTGGAATTCTTACAGATTATCGGTGAGCATGGACGTGATCTTCCAACGAACTTCACTTACACAGGTGAATGGTATGATGAGTTCTTCAAAAATATCCAACCTGTAATTGATGGTGACAAAACAGCTGAAGAATACGTGAAAGAAGCACAACCTAAAATGCAAAAATTATTAGATAAAGCAATTGAGCAGGAGAAACAATCTCAGAAATAATAAAAAATAAATAAGGTGCTAGATTTAACTAGCACCTTATTTTAAAGTATTAAGCTACTTTATTCGTGTTAGTACCCTTTAAGAGAAATGGGGAGGAAAGATGAAAACTACGTCTAAGCTTTATCGGGAAGAGCGAAGAAATGCCTATCTATTTATTGCGGCACCAGTTATAGGGTTTCTAGTTTTTATTCTAGTACCTGCTTTATATTCCATTTATGGTTCATTCACAAACTGGAATGGATTAGGTCAAATGAATTTTATTGGACTTCAAAACTATATTGATTTAATTAGTGATGAGTCCTTCCATAAATCGATGTTCAACACATTGTTTCTAATGTTAGGAATTCCAATTGGTATTATTTTAGCTTTATTACTAGCACTAGGATTAAATAGAGCAATATTTGGAACACAATTTTTTAGAGTTGTTTATTATATTCCTGTAATCTCATCCATTGCAGCTGTAGCAATTTTATGGCAATGGGCTTATAACGGTGATTATGGATTAGTAAACCAATTTTTAGAGAAATTAGGAATCGATGGTCCTAGCTGGTTAATGGATAAAGATACTGTAAAGCCAGCCCTAATTATTATGACGATTTGGAAAGGCCTCGGTTATAGCATGCTATTATATCTTGCTGCTTTACAAAGTGTGCCGAAAACGTATTATGAAGCAGCCACACTTGATGGAGCTAATGCTTTTCAGGTATTTAAGAACATAACTCTTCCTATGGTAAAACCAGTTACATTTTTCATTGTTGTAACAAACATTATTGCAGGAAGCCCAAATATTCGTAGAAGTCCAAGTTATGACACCAACTGGTGGACCAGAATTTTCATCTGCAACGGTAGTATTTTATATTTGGCAAAAAGCATTCGGTAACTTTGAAATGGGTTATGGATCTGCGATGGCAGTTGTTCTCGGCTTGTTTATTTTTATCGTTACTTTTATTCAATTTAAACTAAATGAAAAGTCTTCATTTGAACTTGACTAATATAAGAAAGAAGGGAGTGTAAAGGATGGAAGTTGGAGTAAATGCAAAAGTAGAAACTAAAACAAAGTTAAGATCAGTAAAATCCAGTACAAGAATCACCAATATTATCATTTTCATTTTTCTCTCATTAGGGAAATTTATTGTTATGGTAGCACCACTTATATGGATGTTATCAACATCTTTTAAGGATATTCAAGAAGTATACGCTCTACCACCGGTTTGGATTCCTGAAACATTTGATCCAATAAAGTATATTGAAATTTGGCAAAAAGGCCCATTATTAAGTGGGATTATAAATAGCTTAACTGTTGCGTTATCAGTCACAATAATAGGAACGTTTACATCAAGCTTAGCAGCATTTGCATTTGGGAAGTTAAATTTCCCATATAAAAATCAGATCTTCTTATTACTGTTAACAGCAATGATGATTCCCTATCCAGTTGTCATGATTCCACAGTTTATGTTCTTCTCTAATATTGGATGGGTTGATACATTGCTTCCACTAATTGTTCCGGCGATATTTGGTAACATTATAATGATTTTCTTTTTAAGACAGTTTTTAACAAGCATTCCGAATTCTATTATAGAAGCAGCTAAGATTGACGGATGCTCTTATTTTAAAATCTTTTATAAGATTATCTTTCCATTAATTAGACCTGCGGTAGCAGCTCAGTTAATTCTATGGTTTATGACAATCTGGAATGATTATCTAGGACCGATTCTATATTTAAATTCACCAGAGAAACAAACATTACAACTTGTAATCGCTAACTTCAACTCAACTTTTGCCATCCAAAGTGATTACCCATTAATCATGGCAGCATCTGTTGTGTCGCTATTACCAATGTTAATCGTGTTTATTATCTTCCAAAAACAAATTATTGAGTCTGTTGCTATCTCAGGTGTAAAAGGATAAAAGATTTCATATAACATTAAAACATCATGTAAAGTGGCTCATTTACTAGTAATTGTAGCCACTTTTCCTTTACTTAAAAAAAGGAGGAAAAAAGATGAAACGTGTTAGTTATTTTGCAGATAAAAATTATAAAATCGGTGAAGTTGACCCTAAGTTATTCGGTTCTTTCATTGAACATCTAGGCCGTGCAGTTTACACAGGGATCTATGAGCCAGAACATCCTCTTGCAGATGAAGATGGATTCAGAAAAGATGTGATGGATCTTGTAAAGGAACTTAATGTACCGATTGTCCGTTATCCAGGCGGAAACTTCTTATCTGGTTATGACTGGACAGATGGAATTGGTCCTAAAGAAAAAAGACCAACTAGGCTTGATCTTGCATGGAGAACAACAGAGACAAATGAAGTTGGTATCGATGAGTTTATGAAATGGGCGCACAAGTCCAATATTGAAGCAATGTTAGCGGTTAATTTGGGAACAGGTACACCAAAAGAAGCTGGTAACCTTGTTGAGTATACTAATCACCCAGGAAATACATATTGGAGTGATCTTCGTATTCAAAACGGTCAAAAAGATCCTTATAACGTAAAAGTCTGGTGTTTAGGAAATGAAATGGACGGACCTTGGCAAATTGGTCAATTAAATGCTGAAGACTATGGGAAAAAAGCAAGAGAAGCAGCGAAAATCATGAAATGGGTTGATCCAACAATAAAACTAGTTGCATGTGGTAGCTCAACTGCAGAAATGCCAACATTCCCTGAATGGGACCGTGTTGTTTTAGAGCATTTATACGAACATGTTGATTATATTTCTTGCCATCGTTATTACGAAAATCTTGGTAATATTAATGATTTCCTTGGTTCTTTTGCAGATATGGATCACTTCATTAAAACGATTGCCAGCACAGCAGACTATGTTCAAGCAAAAAATCGAAGTAAAAAGAAAATGTACATTTCTTTTGATGAATGGAATGTATGGTATCAAAAGAAAGTTGAATTAAAAGATTGGGAGATAGCGCCTCCAATTTTAGAAGACAATTATTCATTGTTAGATTCACTAGTTTTTGGTGGACTATTATGTACCCTATTACAGCATGTTGACAGAGTGAAAATGGCGTCACTTGCTCAATTGGTGAATGTTATCGCACCAATTTTCACTCAAAAAGGTGGCCCAGCCATTAAGCAAGCAATCTTTTATCCTTTCTATCAAGTATCCAATTTTGGAAGAGGAGTCGTGTTGAATTCTCTAGTAGAATCACCAAAGATTGAAACGAATAAGCACGGTGAAATTCCGTTAGTACAATCCTCAACAACTTATAATTTAGTTGATAATACGTTAAGTATCTTTGCTTTAAACTGCTCTGAGGATGATGACTTCGTCCTTGATGCACAATTCCGATCTTTTGGTCAGGTGAAAGTAATCGAACATTTGGTCATGGATGGAACAAATCTTGATGCGACAAATACTTTTGAAACTCCGGATAATGTAAAACCTAGTCAAATTGATTCTACAAGTAAAACGGGCGATCACTTAGAAATTAAGCTACCAAAAATGTCATGGAACATGATCAGATTACAATGTGAATCCTAAGATATTACTAACTGTAAGGAGAGATTACTATGTCAGAATTCACAATTAAAAATCCACTTATTGAGCAACGTGCAGATCCTTGGATTTATAAACACACAGATGGTTACTATTATTTCACTGCCTCCGTTCCTGAGTATGACAGAATTGAGCTACGTCGATCGAAAACCATTGAAGGATTAACAAATGCAGATGCAAAGGTTGTATGGGTAAAACATGAGAGCGGCTTAATGAGTGCAAATATATGGGCACCGGAAATTCACTATATTGATGAAAAGTGGTACATCTATTATGCTGCTGCGAGAACCTCTGAAACAAATGACGGTTTATTTGACCACCGTATGTTTGTTCTTGAAAATTCGTCGGCTAATCCATTAGAAGGTGAATTTGTTGAAAAAGGACAAATCAAAACGAAATGGGAATCCTTTGCATTAGATGCGACTTCTTTTGAACATAAAGGTGTTAGGTATTTAGTATGGGCACAAAAGGATCCAGAGATTTTTGGAAACTCTAACATGTACATTTCTGAAATGGAAAACCCATGGACACTTAAAGGTGAACAAGTATGTATTACAACACCTGAATATGATTGGGAAAAAATTGGCTTCTTAGTAAATGAGGGAGCTGCAGTATTAAAGCGCAATGGCAGAATATTTATTACTTTCTCAGCAAGTGCAACAGATTTCAATTATTGTATGGGAATATTAACAGCTGATGAAAATAGTGATTTATTAAATCCTGCTTCTTGGCACAAAACGCCTGAACCTGTTTTTGTTACATCAGAAGAAACAGGACAATATGGACCAGGTCATAATAGTTTCACAGTATCTGAGGACGGAACACAAGATATTCTTGTTTATCACGCAAGAAATTATAAAGAAATTGAAGGTGACCCATTGTATGATCCAAACAGACATACACGAGTTCAGCCGATTTCATGGAATGAAGATGGAACACCTCACTTTGGTGTACCAGTTCCTGACGCTAAAAAAGTGAATAATTAAGGAGAAGGAAGGCTGAAGTGTAATTCAGCCTTTCTCTATGTAGATAAAGAAGATAATAGGTTAAGTGATAGGGTTAAACACTTTATTTTAATGGTATTTTTCGACTCTATGAAAAGAAAAGTGAGGGATAAATATGTTGTTTCCACAAGAACCAGTGAAATATGACTTGTACGATCAATCAATTGCAGACCAAGAAGAATTATGGACAATCCATAATGTCCATGATCCTGCATTATATAAGGATGGAGATACTTATTATGTTTTTTCAACAGATGCAAAAGTAGGTGGTATGCCTAAAGGAGGAATACAGGTTCGGAAATCTAAGGACCTAATCAACTGGGAATGGGTAGGTCATGCATTTGATACGATTCCAAAAGATGCCTACGAGTGGACTGGTGCAAAGGGATTATGGGCACCAGACGTGACAAAATATGGAGATACGTATTATTTGTATTATGCTGCTTCGCAATTCGGAAAAAACCAATCATTTATAGGTGTGGCAACAAGTAAATCAATTGAAGGCCCATGGGAAGATCAAGGTGAGGTTATCAAGACAAAACAAGGTGAAAGTGAGCCAAATGCAATTGATCCTAATATCACATTTGATGAAGAAGGAAATCCATGGATGGTTTACGGGTCTTTTTTTGGGGGGATTTTTGTTGCTCGTATAGATGAGAATACTGGAAAATTAAAGGAGAAGGGCAATGGAACCTTAATTTCCAAGAGACATCTTTTAGTTGAGGGGGCTGTTGAAGGGCCTTATATTGTCTACCATCCTACTTTTAAAAAATATTACTTATTTGTTTCATATGATTCCTTATTTAAAGATTACCATATACGTGTTGCAAGAGCAGACAAAATCGAAGGACCTTACTTAGATAGTAATGGAAACGAAATGACCAATATTGATTTGCCTCCAAATGAAGTTGGGATGAAAGTGTTGGGAGGATATAAATTTGGTAAAGAAGAAGGTTGGATTGGACCTGGACATAATTCGGTATTAAAAGATGGTGAAGACTATTATGTTTGTCACCATGCAAGAGGTGAGAAGACCAGAAAACATCACGCACTTCATATTAGAAGAATTCTCTGGACAGATGATGGCTGGCCATTAATATCTCCAGAAAGATATGCGGGTGAAAAGGAGCAACCGGTTAATTCAACGTTTATGGTTGGGAATTGGGAGATCATTCATATGGATAACAATTACCATGAGCAAATACAATCGGAATCACTCCATTTTCTATTTGACGGTAGGGTTGAGGGATCGAAGGATGGATATTGGTCACACAAAGGGGAAAACCATTTTGAGTTTTTCTTGAATTCTAACAATGGAGCTTACCAATTATTAGTATTGGCAGCTTGGGATTGGACTTTATGGAGACCGACTATGGTATTTGCAGGAAAAAATTCTAGTGGAGATGTAATTGTAGGGAAAAAAGTAGAAAAATCACCAAACTTGTAAGGATGAATTTTTGCTGATTTATAAGTTTTTAATGCGAAAATACAACAATTTCTTAGAAAATAATGAAATTTGTATTGAAAAATATGAAATAAGTGCTAAAATTTAATTAAGGTTATACGTATAAGTTATAATTTATAGTATTTCCAAATAAGTTGTATAAGAGATTGTGAAGATTATCTCAAATTTGTACGTATGATAATAATAAATTATTGATAAATTGATAGTTTAATAAAAAAATGTAGCTGGAAGAGTCGGGGGGATTTTAAATGACTAAATATTCAATTGGTGTTGATTACGGCACTCAATCTGGTAGAGCCGTTCTTGTGGAGATTGGAACAGGAAAAGAAATAGCAACCTCGGTAAAGCCTTATACTCATGGTGTAATGGATGAATATTTACCAGATGGAGTAACCAAATTAGAAAATGACTGGGCATTGCAACACCCTACAGATTATATAGAAGTTTTGGAAACAACAGTTCCTGATGTCCTAAAACAAGCTAACGTTTCAGCGGACGATGTTATTGGTATTGGAATTGATTTTACAGCTTGTACGGTATTACCTATTAACAAAAATGGAACACCACTATGTTTAACAGAACAATATATGAACCATCCTCATAGCTATGTGAAGTTATGGAAACACCATGCGGCACAAGATGAAGCAAACTCTTTAAATGAAATTGCAGAAACAAGAGGAGAAGCATTTTTACAAAGATATGGCGGGAAAATTTCTTCAGAATGGCTTGTTCCTAAATTGTGGCAGATCCTTAATGAGGCACCAGAGATTTACGATGCTGCAGATCAATTTGTGGAAGCAACAGACTGGGTTACCTATCAGCTTACAGGTGACTTGAAAAGAAACAGTTGTACTGCTGGATATAAAGCGATTTGGCATAAACAAGAAGGATATCCATCAAAAGAATTTTTTAAAGCATTAGATCCTCGCTTGGAAAATGTTGTTGAAGAAAAGTTATCTACTAATATTTATCCAATAGGCTCTAAAGCGGGAGAGTTAACTGAAAAAGCTGCAAAAATGATCGGATTGAATCCAGGAACCGCAGTTGCTATAGCAAATGTTGATGCACATGTTGCTGTACCAGCAGTTGGAATTACAGAGCCAGGCAAGCTTCTAATGATTATGGGAACATCTACATGTCACATCTTACTAGGAGAAAAAGAAGAAGTAGTACCAGGTATGTGTGGTGTTGTAGAAGATGGAGTAATTCCAGGATTTATGGGATATGAAGCAGGTCAATCATGTGTAGGAGATCATTTTGAATGGTTCACAGAAAACTGTGTACCTGCTAGCTACTATGAAGAAGCACAAGAAAAAGGAATGAATATCCACCAATTCTTAACAGAAAAAGCAGCTCAATTGGAGGTTGGTGAAAGCGGTTTAATTTCACTTGACTGGTGGAATGGGAATCGATCTACACTTGTAGATGCTGATTTAACAGGTGTTTTATTAGGAGCTACATTACTAACGAAGCCTGAGGAAATTTACCGAGCTTTAATTGAAGCAACAGCATATGGTACACGAACAATTGTTGAGGCATTTAGAAATAGTGGAGTGCTGATTCATGAAGTATATGCATGTGGTGGAATTGCTGAGAAAAATGGATTAATGATGCAAATCTATTCAGATGTATTAAAAATGGATATCAAAATATCTGCTTCATCTCAAACTCCAGCGCTTGGTTCTGCTATGTTTGGAGCAGTTGCCGCTGGTAAGGAACGTGGCGGATACGATGATATTAAAGATGCAGCAAATGAAATGGCTAGATTAAAAGATTATGTTTATCAACCTAACCACGAGAATTCACAAGTTTACGACCAACTATTCTCTGAATATGCAAGATTATATGATTATTTCGGTCGTGGTGAAAATAACGTGATGAAAAACTTAAAGAAAATCAAACATGCTCAATCTAACAAAGCAAAAGAAAAGATTACACAATAAATCCAATATATCTATTACTCTATTTTCTGAAGTGGGGCATCCTTCTTTAGCCCCCACTTTTCAATAGAAAGGGGAGACAACTGATGCTTGAACAATTGAAAGAACAAGTTTTAGAGGCAAACCTTCAGTTACCAAAATATAAAATGGTTACTTTCACATGGGGAAACGTAAGTGGAATTAATCGAGAAAAAGGTCTTGTAGTCATTAAACCTAGTGGAATTCCTTATGAAGAGCTAAAGGCTGAAGATTTAGTTGTAGTCAATCTGAATGGTGAAATAATAGAAGGAGACATGCGTCCATCATCTGATACTGCAACACACTTAGCGCTTTATAAAGCATTTCCTTCGATTGGTGGGGTTGTACATACACATTCACCATGGGCAACTAGTTGGGCCCAAGCAAGCCGTCCAATTCCTGCATTAGGAACAACTCATGCTGATTATTATTATGGTGAAATTCCTTGTACAAGAGCTTTAACAGAAGATGAGATTACTAGAGGCTATGAACTAGAAACAGGAAATGTCATTATAGAAACATTTCAATCTAAAGACCTAGATCCAATAGCGATGCCAGGTGTGCTCGTTTCAGGTCATGCACCGTTCGTTTGGGGAAAGAATGCTAGCCAAGCAGTTCATAACGCAGTTGTTTTAGAAGAGGTAGCCAAAATGGCATTACACACGTATCAATTAAATCCAATTGCTGGTCCAATCGATCAATTTTTGCTAGATAAACATTATCTTCGTAAGCATGGAGCAAATGCTTATTATGGTCAGAAAAACAAAGAAGTGAAACAGTAACTATCGATTAGGGGGAAACCATTATGCTAACAGTGAAACCATACGAATTTTGGTTTGTAACAGGTAGTCAAGATTTATACGGAGAAGAAACAGTAAGAGAAGTTGAAGCAAACTCAAAAGTAATTACAGAAGGTCTTGACCAAGATTCTACATTAACATATAAGCTAGTATTTAAATCAGTTTTAAAGGATGCAGATTCCATTCGTAAATTATGTTTAGAAGCAAATGCTGATGAAAACTGTGCAGGTATTATTACATGGATGCATACTTTCTCTCCAGCAAAAATGTGGATTGCCGGACTTTCAAGCTTGCAAAAACCAATGCTTCATCTTCACACACAATTTAACCGTGATATTCCATGGGATAGCATTGATATGGATTTTATGAACACAAATCAATCTGCACATGGTGATCGTGAATTTGGATTTATGGCAACAAGACTAAATGTAAAAAGAAAAGTAGTTGTTGGTCATTGGGAAAATAACGAAGTTCGAAGCAAGATTGGTAGTTGGATGAACACGTCTGTTGGTTTTATGGAAGGTCAGCATTTGAAAATTGCACGCTTTGGAGATAACATGCGCAGAGTTGCTGTAACTGAGGGAGACAAAGTAGAGGCACAAATTAAACTTGGCTGGACCATTAACGGTTACGGAGTTGGTGATTTAGTTCAGAGAATGAATGATATTTCTGAACAAGAAATTGATCAGCTAATGGAAGAGTATGAAAGAGAATACGATATTGTAGCTGAAGGCCAAGAAGCAGGTCCAGTACGAGATTCTATTCGCTATCAGGCAAGAATTGAACTAGGAATGAAAGCGTTCTTAGAAGAAGGTAATTATACAGCGTTTACAACAACGTTTGAAGATCTCCATGGTATGAAACAACTTCCTGGTCTAGCTGTACAACGATTAATGGCACAAGGATATGGTTTTGCTGGTGAAGGAGACTGGAAAACAGCTGGTTTACTCCGCATTTTAAAGATCATGGCAAATAACGAAGATACTTCATTTATGGAAGATTATACGTATCACTTCGAACCTGGAAATGAATTAGTGCTAGGCTCACACATGCTGGAGATTTGTCCAACTATTTCAGCAACTAAGCCAAAGATTGCTGTTTATCCTTTAGGAATTGGCGGAAAAGAAGATCCTGCACGATTCATCTTTGATGGAAAGAGCGGTGCTGCTTTAAATGCATCAATTATCGATTTAGGACATCGCTTCCGTCTTGTTGTAAACGAAGTCGATGCTGTGCAACCTGAAAAAGATTTACCAAACCTTCCTGTTGCAAGAGTCCTTTGGACGCCTCAGCCTTCATTAAGTGAAGGAACAGAAAACTGGATCATTGCTGGTGGAGCACACCATACAGTCTTTTCTTATAAAGTAACTACAGACCAGCTTAGAGATTGGGCAGAGCTAGTAGGGGTTGAATGTGTTCTTATTAATAATGATACAAATAAGCATAGCTTTAAAAATGAGTTACGTTGGAACGACGTTGTATATAAGTAATAGGTATTAATCTTAAAGACGAGGAAAACAAAAATGAAATGTTAGGTTTCTTGTTTCCTCTTCTTTCTACTATCACTAAAAAAGCATGGGAGGAATAGAGAATGACAAATTCGATTGTTATTAATGCAGATGTTAGTAAAGGGAAAATTAACCGTAATATTTATGGACATTTTGCTGAGCATTTAGGCCGTTGTATTTATGAAGGCATTTGGGTTGGGGAAGATTCACCAATTCCAAACACGAACGGAATTCGAAACGATGTGCTTGAAGCATTAAAACAAATTAACATTCCTGTGCTTCGTTGGCCAGGAGGCTGTTTTGCTGATGAATATCATTGGAAAGATGGAGTCGGACCAAGAAGTGAAAGAAAAAGAATGGTAAACACCCACTGGGGTGGTGTAGTTGAAAACAATCACTTTGGAACTCATGAATTCATGATGCTATGTGATTTTTTAGGTTGTGAGCCTTATATTTGCGGAAACGTGGGCAGTGGTACTGTTCAAGAAATGTCTGAATGGGTTGAATATATGACATTTGACGGTGAGTCTCCAATGGCCAACTGGCGCCAAGAGAATGGTAGAGAAAAGCCTTGGGAGCTTACATACTTTGGTGTAGGTAACGAAAACTGGGGCTGTGGCGGAAATATGCGTCCTGAATATTATGCAGATCTATACCGTCGTTACCAAACATATGTAAGAAATTATGGAAATAATAAAATCTATAAAATTGCCGGTGGAGCAAACGTAGATGACTATAATTGGACAGAAGTGTTAATGCGTGAAGCAGGGCGCTTAATGGATGGATTAAGTCTTCACTACTATACAATTCCTGGTGAATTCTGGACAGGTAAAGGATCAGCAACAGGCTTTCCTGAGGATGAGTGGTTCATCACGATGCAAAAAGCACTGCACATGGATGAATTAATTACAAAGCATAGCACGATCATGGATAAATATGACCCAGAAAAACGTGTTGGTATGATTATAGATGAATGGGGTACATGGTTTGATGTTGAGGAAGGAACAAATCCAGGATTTCTTTATCAGCAAAACACGATTCGTGATGCATTAGTTGCTGCCGTCCACTTTCATATTTTCCATAAGCATAGTGATCGTGTTCAAATGACAAATATTGCCCAAACAGTAAATGTTCTTCAAGCAATGGTGTTAACAGAAGGAGAAAAAATGATTCTTACTCCTACTTACCATGTATTTGATATGTATAAAGTACACCAAGATGCAACAGTACTCTCAGTTGATGCTACTGTTGGAAAATACAAATACAATGGTCAAGAAGTTGATCAAGTATCTGTTTCAGCATCTCAAGATAAAAACGGCAAAGTTAACATCAGCTTATACAATATTGATCATAAAGAATCTGCAGCATTATCTCTTCAACTTCGTGGATTGAAAGAGGTTAGTAGTATTACTGGTACGATTTTAACTGCTGAAACGATTGATGCACACAATACGTTCGAGCAGCCAGAAGTAGTAGCTCCAGCTGAATTTACACAATTCACTGTAAGTAATGGTCAACTTGATGTAACATTACCACCGATGTCTGTTGTCTTGTTAACGATTTAATGTAGAAAGGAAGTAAATGATTATGACAACCAACGTATGTAAAGGCTGTTCTGGAAATGTCATTATCAAAAAAGAAGAAGTAGATAGAATCCTTTCTAAGCACTTACCAGACAATTTAATTGTTTCTGATGAGGTCTATAAAAATCGTCTAGAAGCTTGTCAAGATTGTCCTTCGTTTGTTTACGGAACAACTTGTTCATATAGTGGATGTTTAGTGGAGTACAGAGCTAAGTTTACAAGTAAAAATTGTCCAAATCCTGCAGGTGCTAAGTGGTAGGTCATCAATTCTGAATTTTTTATACATCTCGTTAATGCATAAGATATACATCTCATACCCTATTTTCTGGGCAAAGATGTATATCTTTTTTCTTTATTTTGAAAGCGTTTTAAGGAGGTGATGGGTTTCATTACTGGTGTTAACAATAGCTTGAATAAATGTGAAGAGGAGATGAATTAATGAAACAAATGAAAAAACTACTCATTCTTTCGGTTATCTTGTGTGTGCTAAATATACAAGTAACAGCAAGTGCCGCTTTTTGGAATGTAACAGGGGAGAAAATGATTCACGACCCTTCTATTATTAAAGAGGGGAATTCATGGTATGTATTTGGAACTGGTGAAGCAGGAAAAAATGGAATTCGTGTATTACGTTCTGATAATGGTGTTAATTGGTACACTACACCTGTTATTTTCCCTACTGCGCCATCATGGTGGAAAACCTATGTCCCAAATCATGAATCAAATCAATGGGCACCTGATATTCAATATTATAATGGAAGATATTGGCTCTATTACTCGGTTTCTAGTTTTGGATCGAATAATTCATTAATCGGCCTTTTATCAACGGAAAGTATAACTTCTGGACAATGGCGAGATGATGGATTAGTTGTTCGCTCAACAAGTTCAAGTAACTTTAATGCCATTGACGGGGATCTTGTTATTGATAAAGACGGTAATCCTTGGCTATCTTACGGATCTTTTTGGAGTGGGATTAAGCTTACACGCCTAGATAAAAATACAATGAAACCTACTGGTACTGTCTATTCAATTGCAACTCGACCAAATTCCCCTAATAATGCAATCGAAGCACCTAGCATTACTTATAAAGATGGATATTATTATTTGTTTGTTTCATTTGACAGATGTTGCCAAGGAGTGGATAGTACGTACAAAATTGCCTACGGAAGATCTAAAACTATTACTGGACCATATCTTGATAAAAATGGAGTAAGTATGATGAATGGTGGAGGTACAATTTTTGATGCCGGAAACAGTAGATGGAAAGGTCCGGGCCATCAGGACATATACAACAACAATGTCATTGTGAGACATTCTTATGATGCAGAAAATAACGGGATGCCAACCTTATTAATCAATGATTTGTATTGGGATTCTCAAGGCTGGCCTTCTTACTAATTTTTAAGGGTGGTGATTTTTCACCACCTTTTATTGTAGAGATAAGTGTGAGTCCGCGTTTCTTCATTATTAAAATAAGATCTTTATTTAGGGCACATTTCTAGCCATAATAACTATAATAAAAGTAGGTATGTGGTCAGTTAAAGAATATGACAGTTGACATATAATATTTGCAATTAGAATAACCATGTGATCTAATAAAGATGTTCACTTTTTATACCAATTCATATAAAAACTATATCGTCTGTATTTTTTAAAAAATAGAAAGAAAAAACAAAGTTGCTACAGCAACTATTGGTATGATCAAATTTGGTATACCTCTTTCTTAAATGAAAATTCTTGATGAAAAGGTGAGCGACATGAGCAATTTAGTAAACATGAAAAGCATATTAAAAGATGTGTTGGAGATTAACGATATAAGGTTTTATGAACCAGTAAAGAATTATACCTTTACAAAACTTGGTGGGGAAGCAGATGTATTGATTACACCTTCAACATTTGAAGAAATCCAATTGATCTACAGAAAAGCAAAAGAAAACAAAGTACCAATCACGATTATCGGAAATGGCACAAATTTAATTGTAAAAGATAGTGGAATTGCTGGACTGGTTATAAGCTTGAAAAAGCTAAATGAAGTAAAAGTAAATGGTCATATCATAAAAGCGCAAGCAGGTGCTAACATTATCGATGTCTCAAGGATCGCGTTAAATGAAACATTATCTGGTCTTGAGTTTGCCTGCGGAATTCCAGGGACAGTAGGTGGGGCACTTTGTATGAATGCTGGAGCATATGGTGGCCAAATATCGGATGTATTAAAAAGAGCTACAGTCTTAACAGAATCAGGAGAGCTACTTCTTTTAGAAAAAGAAGATCTTTTGTTAGGCTACAGGAAAAGCATTATATCCCAAAATAACTATGTTGTGTTACAAGCAGAATTTGAACTACAGCATGGTCATTATCTTCAAATAAAAGAAAAGATGGATGAAAATACTAGACTAAGAGAGCAAAAGCAGCCGCTTGAGTACCCATCATGTGGAAGTGTCTTCAAAAGACCACCAGGATACTTTGCTGGAAAACTAATACAGGATTCTGGTCTTCAAGGATTGAGAATAGGAGGGGCAGAGGTCTCAACGAAGCATGCTGGATTTATCGTAAATGTTGATTCTGCAACTGCAAAGGACTATACAGATCTTATTCAAGTGATTCAAAAAACAGTCAAAGAGAAATATGGTGTTAACCTGGAAACAGAAGTGATTGTTATAGGTAAGGAAGATGAGATATAAATCAATATTAGGAGTGATTATATTGACTAAGGAAACTTCAGAAGCACTTCAAAGAAGTGTAAAAGACCATTGGTATGTTAAATATGAAGAGGTAGGCTTTCCATCGATTCAAAAGGGATGGATATTGCCCGTTGACCGTTGGAAGGATTTTGATCCATTTATTTTAATGGCTGAGGATTGGTTTAAAAGAGGGACATTTTCCGATCATCCTCATCGTGGCTTTCAGACAATCACATATGTAGTAGATGGACGTTTGGAGCATATTGACAATGCTGGAGGAAGAGATATTTTAGAGCCGGGAGATGTTCAATATATGAACGCCGGGTGGGCGGCAAGGCATGCCGAGGAAGGTGTAGGAGATGATATTGCACATACATTACAGCTTTGGTTAAACCTGCCGAAACATTTAAAACAAACAGAGACTTCTTATCAAAATATTTATAGTGAGGATGCACCTGTTGTTTCGATTGAAGGAGGATCGGTTAAAGTATTTTCAGGAGATATTGCAGGTGTTAAGGGTCCGATGAATTCCATTGTTCCGATAACATTAACAGAAATTACTTTATCAGAAGGAGCACAATATGTTCATCGTTTACCAGAAACACATAATAGCTTCTTTTACGTTTTATCAGGTGATATGACATTTGGAGAAAACAAGGTAGAGTTAAAAAAGCATGGTGTAGGTACATTAACTTATAACGATGAAGGAAACGAAAAAAACATAAGTGAGTTTGTGATAAAAGCAAATAGCAGGCGTTCAAAAGTACTTGTTTATTCAGGAACACCAATAAAAGAAGAAATCGTTCCATATGGTCCTTTTGTGATGAATACAATGGAAGAAATTAAACAAGCATATCGAGATTACCATAATGGAAAATTTGGACCGGCAGCTAGATAAAAAATAAGCTGCATTTACTGAAGGTTTCTACGACAAAAGTCGTAGAAAAGCCTCCTGTAAAATCATTCTTTTAAAGGAATATTTCAACCTGAATTTATTGTATAGTAAGTTCAAGGAGGTAGTAACAATGGTTGATGTGGCGATAATCTCTAAGAACCCGCATATTCAAAGAAGCTTAAGTTTATTCATTCATGCTCATTCAACTCTTAACTTGATTTACAATCATGACAATCAGCATGAGGTCTTTAAAATACTTGATAGACTTAAAAAGGTAGTTGTCCTGTTAGATTTAGAAGTAGGTAACTTAAAACAAATTTTAGATCTTTATTCAACGAAGCACCACATAATACTGTATACTCATTCAAAGGACTTTTTGGAAATTAGTCAACTTCTTCAAACATATAATGTGAAATATTTTAATGTTTACACGAAACCGGATTGTATATATCATACGATTAAGGAGCTTGCAGAATAGATGGTTGCTATAACAACTAAGTAGAGAAAATAAAGTTGGTGAGGAGGAGTAAACTGATTATACCTCCAAGCTAAAAAGCTTTACTCACCAAACTTTATGATGAATTTACAATGATTGTCACCTTCAGTTCGGCAACAAGTTCTATTTATTTGATTAACACCTAGAACGTCTTTGAACATGCTTGTTTCACATCGACATGCCATTTTAAATTCTTTTGCAACTGAGAGAATGGGACAGTTATATTCTGTTAGCTCGAATGTATCATCATCTATTTTAGAAACATCAGCCATATATCCTTTTTCGTTCTGAAGCTTTACAAGTTCATTTACCTTCTCAGCTGGTGTAGTTTTATTGATTATTTTGTTGCTATATTCTTTAATTAAACGTGTTTCTCTCTTTTTAAAGAGTAGCTCTATAGATTCTTCACCGTGTATATCTTTAATATCATGAAGAAATTCAAGGCTGATTCCTTCATAGTTTTTAGGGAAATATTGCTCTGATTTATCTGACAAAGAATATGTTTGGAGAGGTCTACCCATCGGCTGTTTTACTTCCTTAGAAGAGATGAAACCTTCTTTCTCTAGACTTAAAAGATGCTTTCTTACTGCCATGTGAGTAATTCCTAATTCATCTGTTAGTTCATTAACAGTCATTGATTGTTCTTTTTTTAATAAGTGAAGAATCTTGTCCTTTGTTGTACTATTTTGAATCGAATTCATACTAAAACCTCCATTTATAATACGGAGAAGATATGGTGTGAAAAATAATTATACCATATAGTATAAAATGTTTGAAGAAATGTTCATCTAGCTGACTTTCTCTTTTTTATAATCGTGTTTAAGCAAATTATTTGATCTTTAAAAAAGTTTTGTTTATTCTTTATTTATACTTATTATACTATTAAGTATAAATAATAGTGAATTATTGGAGGATGGAAAAAATGACAACTTATTCTTTACCGACTTTATCGTATAGCTTTGATGCACTTGAGCCTCATATTGATCAGCGCACAATGGAAATTCATCACGGAAAACATCATCAAACATATGTTAATAACTTAAATGCTGCACTTGAAGGAAAAGCAGATTTGCAAGCAAAATCACTTGAGGAGCTATTAAGTAATTTAGACGCTGTTCCAGAACAAATTAGAACGGCTGTTAGAAATAATGGTGGTGGTCATTTAAATCATTCATTATTCTGGGAGGTTATTGCACCTTCTGGTAATGACCAAACTCCTACAGGAGAATTAGCAGCTGCAATAAACAGTGCATTTGGAAGCTTTGAGAGCTTTAAAGAAGCATTCACTAAAGCGGCAACAACACGCTTTGGATCAGGTTGGGCTTGGCTTGTAGTTGATCAAAATGGAAACCTTCAAGTAACAAGTACAGCTAACCAAGACAACCCAATTATGGATGGTCAACAAGCCATTTTAGGGGCTTGATGTTTGGGAGCATGCTTACTATTTGAACTACCAAAACAGAAGACCTGACTATATTTCAAGCTTTTTTAACATGATTAATTGGAATGTAGTAGCAGAAAAATTTAAAAAACTAAATAAATAATCAATGAGTTTTATGAATAAGGTGTCTAAAAAGGCACCTTATTTGCTGTTTAAATGAAAGTTTCCTTATGTGAAACAGAAGGAATTGAAAAAAAGGTTGTTTTTATTAGCGAAGAAGGAAAATAGCGATTGAGCATGTTATTGTTAACTATGAAATATGAACATTTTATCATCTCACACACAAGCTTTTTCAAATAGGAGGGTAAAACATGAAACTTGTTGGTATATCAGGTTCAATCATTGGTTCAAAAACAGCAAAGGCAGTTAATGAAGTATTAATGGCAGCAAAAGCTTTAGATCAGAATATTGAAGTTGAATTCATTGATTTAAAGGATTATGAAGTTGAATTTGTGAAGGGCACTCCACTGTCTTCCTACAATCAAGACACAATTAAGGTTGTAAACACAATCCAATCAGCTGACTTTCTTGTTTTTGGAACTCCGATCTATCAGGCTTCTATCCCGGGTGTCTTGAAAAATCTGTTTGATCATTTACCTATTGATGCATTTAAGTCAAAGGTGACAGGAATGATTACAACGGCTGGTACAGACAAACATTTTCTTGTAACAGAATATCACCTAAAGCCAATTTTGATCTATTTAAAAGGAGTGGTTCCTGTTAGAAATGTATTCCTTCAAAACTCAGATTTTAATAAAGAAAATGAAATAATTAATGATGATATTACGAATCGAATTCACGAATTGGCAAAGGAGATGATTTTTCTCCAAAAATCACTAAAGGACTCGGATGCTTAACAGTTGAATGATAAAAAGAAAAGTACCGGGACGAGAATTGTAAGAGTTTCGGTTTCCGAATACAAAACTAAATTAGCACGGAGTAGCAGTCCTGTTCGTACTGAATAAGACTGCTTCTTTTTGTTTTTATATATGGGGGTAATTAACGGAGTTTTTCCGGTTAGACGATGAATGGAACTCGGTTTGGGGGAAATAAGTGGATTTTTTCCGGTTAAGCAAAGTAAAATGGTCCATTTTTATCTTTTTCGATTAAATAGGCGTAATCTTTCCATTTATTTAATCTATTTTTCGTGCTATTTCATCATTAAGAGGAATTATTCCGCTTGTTTTAATAGCTTATTTCCTGGAGATTCTTGAAGATTTGGAAAACGCTTATTCGTGTGCTTATCTTGGTACAAAGGTCTCCAAGCATTTTCTTTGCTGATTTATTTGTCAAACTTTTAATCTTAGTGCGAAATACTATAAGAGAAGCAGTGTTAATTCGCATTTTGTCCTCTAAAACCGAACATTTTAGAGAAATTGTCCGGTTTTTCTTATCAACTTTTTTGATAACAAATATAAACGGATTGTTTTTTAGAGTTCTGATCAAAATGTAAGTGTTTTCTTTTATGTTGTATGTTTTACACAAGGAGGAAGCAAAATCTTTGTATATGTGCTACATTGTAGAAATCTTATGTAAAATTGTAAAATATTTGTAAAGAAACAGTGTAGATCGTTAATTTGTTTAGACTGTATAACTATAGGGGTTTTTCTTTAAAACTTTTCCCTTTCATGAGCCTAAAGTTATTGACGTAATAGCTATGAAAAAAGTATTATCAAATAATGAAATCTTAAAGTTATGTGTTTAAAAAAGAAAATATAAGCTTAGGAGAAATTAACCCTCGCCTAGCGAGGGTTTTAATTTTTAAAAAATTATTTGAAAAGAGGGAATAGTATGAGTTATCAGTTACTCGGTTCCATTGTTGTCTATATGGTTGGGATGTTACTAATTGGTTATTACGCCTATAAACGGACCACTAACTTATCAGATTATATGTTAGGAGGAAGGTCTTTAGGTCCCGCTGTTACCGCTCTAAGTGCTGGAGCCTCAGATATGAGTGGATGGCTGCTTATGGGACTTCCTGGAGCTATGTATGTACAAGGATTAAGTGCCTCTTGGATTGTGATTGGTTTGACTCTTGGTGCGTATGCAAACTGGTTGTATGTGGCACCTCGATTAAGAATGTACACAGAGGCTGCTAATGACTCGATGACAATTCCTTCTTTTTTGGAGAATAGGTTTGGAGATACCTCTAAAATGCTCCGTCTTATTTCAGGATTAGTTATCATTATCTTCTTTACGTTTTATGTATCATCAGGGATGGTTTCTGGAGGAGTGCTGTTCGAAACCACATTCAATCTTGACTATACAGTTGGACTTTGGATCATTGCTGGAGTGGTTGTATCCTACACATTATTCGGAGGATTCTTGGCAGTAAGCTGGACAGATTTTGTACAAGGATTGATTATGTTCATTGCCCTTATTCTTGTTCCTCTAGTGACAATTATTGAATTAGGAGGAATTGGTCCTTCTTTTAGTGAAATAAAATCAATTGATGAGTCTCTTTTTAATATTTTTAAGGGTACTAGTTTCCTAGGAATTGTTTCTTTATTTGCGTGGGGGCTTGGTTACTTTGGGCAGCCACACGTTATCGTCCGATTTATGGCGATTTCATCTGTAAAAGAGATAAAGAAGGCAAGACGTATAGGAATGAGCTGGATGATTTTTTCTGTTGTAGGTGCTATGTTTACTGGATTCGTAGGCTTTCTTATTATTCGAAAAATGATCTTACTCTTTCAGACCCTGAGACAGTTTTTATTGGACTAAGTGGTATATTATTTCATCCTATTATTACAGGATTTCTACTTGCTGCTTTGTTAGCAGCTGTTATGAGTACCATTTCTTCTCAACTTTTAGTTACATCAAGTTCGTTAACAGAAGATTTATATAAAACATTTTTCCGACGTTCGGCAACTGATAAGGAATTAATGGTTATTGGACGATTATCAGTTTTAATTGTTTCGATTATTTCTGTTGTAATTGCCTACAATAAAAGTGGAACCATTCTATCTTTAGTAGGTTATGCATGGGCTGGATTTGGTTCAGCTTTTGGTCCGGTTATTTTACTAAGTTTATATTGGGAGAGAATGAATAAATGGGGAGCTCTTGCTGGGATGACTGCTGGAGCATGTACTGTAATTATCTGGACTAGTATCCCGGGTCTAAGTGCAACGATCTATGAGATGATTCCAGGCTTTTTTGTGAGTTTGCTAGCATGTTATTTCGTTAGTATTGTAACACCGGCACCTTCAAAGAACATTAGAGATAAGTTCAATCAATATAAGCAATCCGCATGAAAAAAGCACCACCTGATTGTCCTAAAGAAGGGACTTTGGGCGGTGCTTTTTTCTTAACTATTCATCTCATAAGCATGCAATTTACGATACTCAGTCGGAGTCATTCCTTCTTGCTCAATAAATCGTTTATTAAAGTAGCTAATACTAGGATAACCTACTTTTTGTGCAATGTCTTTTATAGTCATTTCTTTATGATCAAGCAGAAATTGTTTACTAGCTTGCAAACGGCATAAGGTGATAAACTGCATCGGCGTCATTTGCGTGGCTCTTTTAAATAGTCGACAAAAGTAATATGTGCTAACACCCACGTTCTGAGCCCAGTACTCAAGGTCAAATGGTTCAAATGCACTTCTTTGCATACTAGGCAAGAGAGTTTGAATACGATCATCCTGTTCTTGTCGCCGATCAGCTGTTTTGGGTGCAGCATTTCTTACAAATTCCATTAAAAATGTGTAGGTAAAAGTAGACAAGCTTGAAAGATGTAAAAAGCTGTTTTTTTCTGCCTCAATTAATAGTTGATCGTGTGCTTTTTCAAGTATAGACAATTTTTGAAGAGTCCAGATTGAGTGTTGATGAAACCCTTTTTCTGAGAGAAATTGATTAAGTACATCTCCATAAAAATGAATCCAACGTATATTCCAAGGATCATGTTTACTACTATAATACCGCTGCTCCTGCATTGGAAAATATAAAAAAGCATCTCCCCTCTTTATCAATACTGGATTACCGTCTATTTCCACATACCCCGAACCTGATAAAACAAAGTGAATACTAAAGTTGTTTAAAGTACCAACTTTTCGATTTACTTCATGATCAGGTTCATCCCAATACCAGCCAATTGATTCAGGAAGAATCATAAAATCATTGTTTTGTAATGTAGGTAATAAAAATTGCCTTAGCATTTGCATCACTCTTTCTGGACAATATTCTTTTATTATAATGGCAATATGATTCTATTTTTATTTTAAGATGTGTCTCTTATAATAACAATATAGTATTAAGTTTAGGGTAGAAGGAGAGAAATATAATGGAAAAAATTCGTTGGGGAATTATTGGAAGTGCAAATATAGCAAAAGGGTCAGTTATACCAGGTATTCAGCAATCAGAAACAGGTGAGGTTGTTGCAATTGCTAGTAGAGGATTGGAAAAAGCAAAAGAAACAGCGGAACAATTGAATATTCCTAAGGCTTATGGAAGTTATGAGGAATTACTGCAAGATCCTGAAATTGAAGCCGTTTACATCCCTCTTCCAAATCATTTGCATAAAGAGTGGACCATTCGTGCAGCAGAAGCAGGTAAGCATGTTTTGTGTGAAAAGCCGTTAGCAATAAATGCGAATGAAGCAAAAGAAATGGTAGCTGCTTGTGAAAAGGCTGGTGTCGTGTTTGCAGAAGCATTTATGTATCGTTATCATCCACGTTATAAGCTTATAAACGAGTTAATTAGCTCAGGTGAAATTGGGGATATTCGAGGTATTCATGGAACGTTTACCTTTAATAATGCAAATGATAGTGGAAATGTTCGTTATAAAAAGGAATGGGGTGGAGGCTCATTATATGATGTTGGTGTTTACCCTATTAGTGCTGCGAGAATGATTTTGAATGAAGAGCCAAAAGCAGCAACTGTTCATGCTTTCTTTTCTGAAAAACATGATGATGTTGATATGATGGCATCGGGTATTTTGGAATTTGATAAAGGTGTAGCTTTAACATTTGATTGTGGAATGTGGGCCGCATTTAGAAATGAACTCGAAATTCTTGGTACAAATGGTCGTATCGAGGTTCCTTCAGCATTTATCACACATCAAAATGAACAAGATCATATCATTGTTCACACGAATGATGGTAAAAGAGAGCTTGAGGTACCTTACTTAAATCAATATGCACTTCAGGCTGATGCGATGGGAAGAACGATTCGAAACAGTGAGAAACTGCCATTTCCTTCGCAAGATGCTGTATTAAATATGAAAGTTATCGATGCTTGTTTAACCTCAGCAAGGGAACGTCGTCGTGTTGAATTGTAAAAAGGGGGACTTTTGATGAAGACGATTAAAATTCCAGGTTTAAATAAGCCGGTAACAACACTCATTCAAGGCTCAGATTATTTTAAGCCTAGTGTATATGAAAAAGTGTGTCGTGTTCTTGATCAATATGTTGCGATTGGTGGTAACACAATTGATACAGCACATATATATTGTGGTGGAGAAAGTGAAATTGCAATTGGTATGTGGATGGAAGAACGTAATAATCGAGAAGATATTGTGATTCTGACTAAAGGTGCACATCACGACCAACACGGTCCTCGTGTGAATTCAGAGGCAATCTCTAAAGATCTTTTTGAAAGTCTTGAACGTTTAAAAACAGATTATATCGATTTATATGCACTGCATCGTGATGATCCAACAGTACCAGTAAGTATTATTATGGATGCGTTAAATGAGCATATAAAGGCTGGGCGAATTAAGGCAATCGGTGGATCCAATTGGACAACACAGCGGTTACAGGAAGCGAATGAATATGCAGCCAAGAACGATTTGGTTGGTTTTACGTTCAGTAGTCCTAATTTAAGTTTAGCAAAACCAAATGAACCGTTCTGGGCAGGGTGTGTTTCGGCAGATTCTGCTGATTGTCTATGGCATCAAGAGCATCAAATTCCACTTCTCTCTTGGTCATCACAAGCAAGAGGATTTTTTACTGGTCGATACACTCCTGAAGATCGAAGTAATGACGATCTTGTTCGGGTATTTTATAACGAAGAGAACTGGGAACGATTGCGTCGTGCTGAAGTTATGGCGAAGGAGAAGGGAGTTAGTACGATACAAATTGCTCTTGCTTATGTACTTAATCAACCTTTTCCTACATGTGCTCTTATTGGTGCACAAAATGCAGAAGAATTACAATCATGCTATGAGGGAGCTAAGATTGTTTTAACGAAAGAAGAATTGAAATGGTTGGAGCAAGTTTAATTCTTTTCACATAATATAATAAAAAGACGTTAAAACAAATGTCTGTTTTAGCGTCTTTTTCTTGTTAAAAGTAAATATCATTAATGGGTTATGATTTACTTTCTAATAATTATTTCCAATAATTTTTAAAATATAATCCTATATTTTAATAAAATAATTGTTTTTTTACTGAAGGGAGCAAAAAATATGTACTATGCCCGACTCATTCACTATAAATTAGGAACGAATCAAAGACAGGTTGCAGAAGAATTAACAAAGAAGTTTGATAAAATAAGCAGAAATTTATATGGATTTAGAGGAAATGTTTATTTTTTTGATGATCCACATGGTGAATACAAAGCACTTAATTATTGGGATACAAAGGAACTTGCTGAAAAAGCTCATGAAGTGCTATTTCCTCAGCTAGAAAATGAACTAAGGAATTTAACTAATGAGAAGCCAAGATACAGGATCTTTGAAGTGTTTGATCCAACAGATGATCAAGACATGGTGGCAAGCCATACAATAAAGTAAAAGGTTAAAAGTAAGATGCCTAGTATCTATTATCTTTAGCTAGGCATATTGCTTTTGTTATCAATGAAGTTTTATCTCTATTTGAACTAATAGACATAATATAATAAAACCTGCTCATTCTAATAGTAATAATGATCATAAGCAGGTGATAAGTATGAAGACTTTTTTGTTTTATCCCTTTTAATGTGCAGTGGTGTTTTTTTAATTATGATAGTAGATTATGTTCAAGGAAAAGGATTATTTTTAATATGGAATATCATGGTGAGTCAGGTTCATTCCTTTGTTGGTGAAGATTATTTTATGATTTTTATCTTCTTACTAGTCTTTTTCATTCAGTTGTATTCCTTTGTGAAACTCAAAAAAACAGGAAGTTAACTAAGCCTTTTTAAAACTTTTTCTTTCATTATAATGGTGAGTAACAGCATAATAGGTATGATAATTTGAAAGGGAAGATGAATATAATAAGGTACAATATTTAAGCCTTCCTCTATATGACCTTGATAGCTTTGCGTGATAACTAAGGAAAAAAGTAAGATCATTCCACCAACAAAGCAATTAATAAAAGGGTGTGGCTTAATAGAAAAAAGTTGGTTAACCCCTAATACTGCACAATAAAAGAAAACGGCTAGTTTAATAAAACCTAAAATAACCATTAAAATAATCACAAGTGTGTCTAATCTCTGGACAAAGTCACCGATATCAATATAAGCCACAGCTGTGAGTGCTGGAAATGAAGAGCGAATGATCACATCTGGCCCTAATACAAAAATAAACTGAAGAGCACTAATGGTAAAGTATAAACCGCATAAAATAATCGCCACTATTCCATACTTAAATCCTTTTTTACGATCATTAAGGTAGGGGAAAATCATTGTGAAAGTGATGAGTTCTCCGTATGGTACTGTAATGTTAAGAGGGAAAACTTCTTTAAACACAGGCTTCCATCCCTCACTTAACACAGGAAGGATATTTTCGAAATGTAAATATCCTCCTAATACGAACATGGAATCTAAAGTAATAAAGAAAATAACAATGATTCCAAAACAAATAGTGGCAACCCTCGAAATGACCTCAAAGCCTAAACTAACTGCATAAATTAACACAAAGATGATGCAGATTCCAATTGTAATGATAGAAGTGCGAAAGTATGGTGAAACAACAAGGAGCTCTTCGAAATCACGTAAAATTCTTTATGCTATATAAATAAAGTAAAGAATATAAAGGAAACTAACAACCGATCCTATATACTTTCCCCATATGACCTGAACATAGGAAGTTAATGGTTTATCGGGGTATTTTCGATAAATGAAAAAATACAGACAAAATAATAAGATACCAAATAAAGGTGAAATGAGTGTCACGATCCAGGCATCTTGTTTTGCGCCACTTCCAATATTCAATAAAATGGCGGTTCCAAATAGAAATAAAACCATCGTACAAAATAACTGGACATGATTAATTTGTATTTTTTGCATAATTCTCACACCCATCATTTAAAATCAAAAGGATTAACCCGCATTCCTGTATTATCAATGTTTGCCTCAACAGTTACAGAAAGTGTTGCATTAGAAAAAAGATTATTCCAATTATGTTTATGCTCTTTCCAATAAGTTGGATTAGACTTGGATAATTTTTCTCCAAATCCGAATACATCTGCTCCATGTTTTTGTGTCACTTCAAATACCTGCTTGATTTGAGATGTTACTTCCTTTACAAAAAGATCTTCAAATTTTTCTAACGTCTTGGAATCTTTTAAGTTTGAGTTACAAGTAGATTCACTGATTTCACTTCTTAGTGACATATTAACCTGTAAGATAATCTCGCCTTTTTTTACTTCAGTTGATAGTTTGGTCTTATTTCCACGTGTGATTAAGGTTATCTGCTTATTATTTTTTTCAGAGTTAGCATCACAGGGAAACGGGAAAGTTGAACTTTTTGCTTCAGACAATATTAAGTTTGCAGTTCTTGCCAACTGACCATCCATCCATTGGACAAGCTTATCTTTTTTGAATAATGCAATACCATCTACCTGCATCACGGTTGGATCAATCTTATCTAAATTTTCAGTTTGATTTTCAATTTTCTCTTTTTTGCTATGACTAACACCTGTCAGCATAATATCACGTCCCTCGCTTGAAAGGGAGGCGATCACTTCATACATCGGAACTAATTCTGCTATACCATACATCTTTTTGTTGTTTTCACTTGTACTAATAATACTTTTAGCTGGATTGGATTCAATTGGCTCTATTAATGCAAGCAATTCCTCTGCTGTTGACCCTCTAGCAATGAAAACCGGAATGTTTGAACGAGCTTGCTTTCCTCGTTCAAATGCATCCAAAAGTGAAGAAATCCCTTTTTTAGCTTGCTCTTCACTAATGATAACAAGTGAAAGATGTGAAACAACGCTTTCTCTGGGGATAATGGCGGAAGATTTACGGTAAGTATCAATAAGTGAATCTCCCTCAACTGTGTAATTAACAAGTGATAAACCTGAGGTATTTCCAGTATTATTTGACAATGGGCTAGGATTAATAACCTGATGTGTGACACGGATCCCACTTTCTTTATTCTTTGGAATGTCAATTCCTAGAGATGTAATAAGTCCTATTTCATTTAGTTCTTTATAGTTTGAGCAACTTGTTAGGAGTAAACATAGCAATATCATGAATGTTATGTTCTTCATAATAGCCTCTTTCTTAACTAGTTCTTTTTAGAAGATGATTTTCTTCGTAAAACAGGGAAGGAAAATCGAAATAAACTATCTTTTTGTTCTTTTAAACTAAATGGAGCATATGGAGTGAGATAAGAAATTCCAAAGGATCGTAAACTACATAGATGCAGTAAGATCGCCAAGCTCATTAAAAGAACCCCAAATAACCCGATAAAAGCTGAGCTGAATAATAAAAAGAATCGTAACCCGCGTGCAACATTAACAATACTTGTATTTGGCAATGTAAAACTGCTAATAGCAGAAGTAGCAACAATAATGACAACAGCGGCTGACACAAATCCAGCTTCAACTGCAGCTTGTCCCAGTATAAGCGCACCAACTATTGAAACAGCAGGGCCTATTGCTCGAGGCATACGTATTCCAGCTTCTCTTAAAACCTCAAAGGCAACTTCCATCATAAGAATTTCAATGACAGCCGGAAAAGGGATTCTCTCTCTTTGTGCCATAATTGAAACAAGTAAAGTTGTAGGAATTAACCCTTGATGATGAGTGATTAGGGCCAGATAAATGGCAGTTGCATACATATTAACCAGAAAGGCTCCTACGCGTAGCATCCTTAGAAAAGTACTATAGACGTAATTATTATAATAATCCTCTGGTGATTGAAAAAATTGTATAAATGTTATAGGGCATATAAGGACAAAGGGAGTACCATGAATAAATATGGCAATTTTCCCCTCTAATAAATTGGCAACAACAACATCTGGACGTTCTGTATTTAGTAATAATGGAAAAAGTGTTTTTTTATGATCTTGAATAAGCTCCTCTATATAGTTTGATTCTAGTACTCCATCGATATCAATGGAATCTATCCGTTCAACAATCTCGTCCACATATTTTTTTTCGGTAACTCCTTCAAGATACATAACAGCTACTTCAGTTTTTGTGATAGTTCCAACTTTTGAGCTCCAAATTCTTATGTTTGTATTCTGAATCCTGCTTCGTACGAGAGATATATTTTGGCGAATGTTTTCGTTGAAACTATCTTTAGGACCTCGTATGACGGTTTGACTAGTAGGTTCTGTAATTGAACGTGACTCAATTTTCTGGGTACCAGCTATAATGGCTTTAGGAATATTATCTAATAGTATGACTGTATCACCAATTAATATGGATGAAAGAAGCTGCTCCCAATCAGTTGCAAAAGAAATGTCTGAGACTTCTAAAGTATTAAAGATAGATCCTTCAAGGTCACTTGGTGATAATTGATTATTACTAGTTTTCATTAACTGAATAATTGGCTCTATTATATGTTCATTTAAACTTTTTTCATCTACGATTCCACTGAGATGAATAATTGCTATGTTTGTACCACTTTGTTGTTGGTTCAACTGACGAATGGAAAGGTCATTGGTTTTCCCAAACTCTTTCTCGATGTTTTGAACATTTTCCTTTAGAACTGTGGAGATGCGTTTTTCTTTGGGTTGTTCCTGGAGAGAGTTTGTCATGTTAAATAAATACCTCTCTTTAATTAACGAGTTGGTTTATATGTTTTCCTTTTTTTATCTCATTATGTAGGAAAAGGAGAAATATATATCGATATTTAGCAGCGGTCTTCAACGCAAGTAAAATGTAACAAGAGAAATGGTTAAAATGGATGGTCTTCATTGAACAGGAAGAAAGAAGGAAAAGTTAAGATTAGATGTACATTTTTTTGAACGGTTTACAGTACACCTTAGTATAAAGGTCACACAAAGGTCAAAAAAGTGCACCTTTTTAGTCAATTGAGTTTATCGTAATAAAAATGAAAACGCTTTATACTTGGTTTAAGCAAGCGGTTACAAAAGCAACTAGGTGGTGATGATGAAGTGAGTGGCAAAATAAATACTAATGAATTGACTGCAAAAGAAAGCCATGTAAATCAAGCATTACAGGCAAAAAGAAAAACGAGAATGAAAAAAGCTTTAGGCTATGCAGCATTCGTAGGACCTGCACTTTTATTCTTTATTTTGATTCAAATTATCCCGTTTATAATGGGGGTTTACTATTCATTTACTTCATGGAATGGAGTAAGTTCGAATGTTGAATGGGTAGGATTACAAAACTATATTACGATCTTTACTGATGATACAAAGTTTTTTAATTCATTCCTATTTACAACAAAGTTTATGTTTGCTGCGGTTATTATTAGTAACCTATTAGGGTTTGGATTAGCTTTACTATTAAATGCAGCATTGAAAACGAAGAATATTTTAAGAACTGTATTCTTCATCCCGAACGTTATCGGTGGATTACTACTAGGGTTTATCTGGCAGTTTATTTTCGTTAAAGGTTTCGCATCTATCGGTGCTATGACAGGAATTAAGTTCTTCCAATTACCTTGGTTAGGTGATGAGGCAACAGCATTTTGGGGGATTGTTATTGTATTCGCTTGGCAAATCAGCGGTTACATGATGGTTATCTATATAGCTGCGCTTCAGGGTGTAGATACTTCTTTACTAGAAGCAGCAAGAATGGATGGAGCATCAAACTGGTCTATTCTTAAAAACGTTATTGTTCCATTAATTTTACCTGCCTTTACGATTTGTTTCTTCTTAACAATCTCAATGGCATTTAAAATATTCGACTTAAACCTTTCCTTAACAGGTGGCGGTCCATTTAATTCTACAGAATCAGTAGCGATTAATATTTACCAGGAAGCATTCATGAACAACCGATACGGCTTAGGTACAGCAAAATCAATTCTATTCTTTATCGTTGTGGCTGTGTTTACAACGCTACAAGTAACATTTACGAAGAAAAAGGAGGTTGAAGCATAATGAATAGAGGCTATACAAAAGGAACATTCGTATTAGAAATTCTGGGAATTATGCTCGGCCTAGTTTTTCTTATACCGTTTTATTTCGTAGCAATCAACTCAGTTAAAGGCTTTTCGGAAATACTAATTGATGCAGCAGCGTTACCAAAGGAAATCCTATTTAGTAACTATGCGAAAGTATGGGAAGTCATTAGCTTCCAAGATGCATTTCTAAACTCTTTAATCATTACTGTGTTTAGTATTGCTGGAATTGTTCTCATTAGTTCTATGGCAGCTTGGAAGATGGTTCGAACACCTGGAAAGCTAAGTAAAATCTTATTTATCTTCTTTGTCTCAGCTATGGTTATTCCGTTCCAAACGGTTATGATTCCATTAATGAAATTGGGTGGAACGCTTGGAATTATGAACAGTATCCCTGGTATTGTAATCATGTACTTTGGATTTGGGGTTTCACTCTCACTGTTCTTATATCATGGATTTGTGAAAACAATTCCACTTGAGATTGAAGAATCTGCGAGTATTGATGGTTGTACACAGTTTGGTGTTTTTTGGAGAATTGTATTCCCATTATTAAAGCCAATCACTGTAACTGTTATCATTCTTAATACATTATGGATTTGGAATGACTACTTACTTCCATTACTTGTGTTACAAGATGCAAGCTTAAGAACAATTCCTTTAGCGACAAGCTCTTTCTTCGCACAATATACAAAACAATGGGATATGGGATTAGCAGCATTAGTACTTGGTATTGCACCGGTAATTGTGTTCTTCCTTTTCCTACAAAAACACATCATTAAAGGGATTGCTGCTGGGTCTATTAAATAGTTTCAGCTCTCAAAATCGTATATAATGTTCAATTGCTGAGTCTTTAGTAAAAAGAACATTTATATAAAATATAAAGATATAAATTAGGGAGGTCTACTGTAATGAAGAAACTGATGCTTTTAGGTTTGTCAATGCTATTAGTTTTAGGTATCTTAGCTGGTTGTAACTCAAACAAAGAAGAAAGCTCTTCTGAAGGTAACAATGAAGGTTCAGGTGATGGAGAAGTTGTAACATTAAATTTCTTCCAATTTAAAGTAGAAATTGCTGATCAGCTTCAAGAAATGATTAAAGAATTTGAAGCAGAGCATCCAAATATTAAAGTAAAACTTGAAACTGTTGGTGGTGGCGCTGACTATGGTGCTGCTTTAAAAGCTAAATTTGCGTCAGGCGAAGAGCCGGATATTTTTAACAACGGTGGCTTTAAAGAACTTGAGCTTTGGAAAGAGCATTTAGCTGATCTTTCTAACGAGCCATGGGCAGAGCATGTTCTTCCTATCGGTAAAGTTCCAACAACAGATACAGATGGTAAATTATATGGTATGCCAGTAAACCTTGAAGGTTATGGATTCATTTATAACAAAGACTTATTTGAAAAAGCAGGTATTACTGAAACACCAAAAACTCTTTCTGAATTACAAGATGCTGTTAAGAAACTTGAAGCAGCTGGAATTAAAGCATTCTCAGCTGGTTATGGCGAGTGGTGGGTAATTGGTCAACATTTATTCAATATTCCATTTGCTCAACAAGATGATCCAGTAGCATTCATCGAAGGTTTAAATGATGGTTCTACTAAATTTGCTGGTAATGAGCAATTCTCACAATTAAAAGAAGTAATTGATCTTGAAGTGAAAAATGGTGTTGGTAACCCAATCACAACTGATTATAATACTCAAGTAACATTATTTGCTTCAGGTGAAGCGGCAATGCTACAACAAGGTAACTGGACTGAAAACATGATTACTGAAATCAATCCAGACATGAACATGGGCTTCTTGCCAATTCCTTTAAATGATGAAGCTGATGCTGATTTATTACCAGTTGGTGTTCCAAATAACTGGGTGTTAAACAAAAACTCTGAGCATTTAGAAGAAGCAAAAACATTCTTAAACTGGATGGTTTCTTCTGAAACAGGTAAACGTTATATCACAGAAGAATTTGCGTTCATTCCTGCATTCGATAATATCGAACCTGCTGGTTTAGGTGATTTAGGTCAATCAATTCTTGAATACTCTAAAGCAGAGAAAACAATTCCTTGGACTTGGTTCAGATGGCCAGATGGAGCAAACAAAGAGTTTGCTGCAACAATCCAAGAATATGCAGCTGGTAAAATCAGCTATGATGAAGCTTTAGAAAAATTCCAAGCAACTTGGGATAATCTGAAGTAATAAAAATAACTAAGAAGCATGTCTATTATAGGCATGCTTTTTAGCTATATGTATTTAGAATGATAAGGCTTACATTTCGCTGATGTGATTTCTAGTCTATAATGGTAAAGATAGACGAAAAGATTGGAGGTTCCAAGTTGTCAAAAACAAGCATAAGAAATAAACTCATTGTCCTTCTATTACTCATTACAATTGTTCCATTTGGAACTTCCATTGTTATTACATATTTATATACAAAGGAATCGCTAAAAGATGAGTTTGTAGAAGAGAATGTTAACCTCCTTTATCAAGGTAAGTTAAATATAGAAGGCTACATAGGTGAATTAAAAAATTTAACCTTGTCGTTTTATAACAACATTGATTTTATGAGGTATGTGCAAAATCCTCCTGCAGGAGATGATTATTTAGCAAAAGAAACAGTTAAAAATGTGATATTAACTATTCTTTATGCTGAAGAGAATATTAATAGAGTTAACTTTGCTTTGGTTGAGCCGAATCAAAATGTTTCTGTATCTAAAAAGTCAGCTGTAGTATTTTCTCCTTTAAATAAATACCGCAATCGTGATAACTATGAAAAAGCATTAGATAGCCAATATCATATCCATATAGAACCAATGGAAATTATGCAAGAAGAATCATCCAACTATAAATCGAATAAACAAAAAGATGTTTTTTCCCTTCATAGAGCGATTGTTAATGTACCATCTGATGAATTACTTGGCTATATTTCATTAGACATAAATTCAGAGCAGCTACTTAATATTACTCATAAATTGTATGTGAAAGATAAAGAAGAGTTTTATATTATAAGTCCCGATGGAGAACTCATCTTTAGATCGAATTATGAAGTATCTGAAGATCAGCAATGGATTAAAACACTGATTCAGAATGAAAAAACCAGTGGGATGATGGAATGGAAGAAAGACTCCTTTGAGGGCTTAATGATTTACGAAAAGCTGGACGATTCATCAGGAGGATGGTTCCTTGTTAAACGAATTCCATATACCTCTGTTTTTGAAAGTGCTCTTAGTGTGGCAAAAATCAATATTTTATTTGGATTAATCGGATTAATTCTTGTGGTATTGGCGACTCTTTTTGTTTCATTTAAAATCACAACACCTATACGAGTGCTTTTGCAAAATATTAAACAAGTTGAAAGCGGAAATATGAATGTTCAGTTTGATTCACTTGGAAATGATGAAATTGGTACTCTTGGTGAGAGGTTTAAAGAAATGATGTCAAAATTAAATCATCTAATTAATCGGGAATATAAGCTTGAGCTAGAAAACAAAACAAATCAATTGAAGGCACTTCAATCACAGCTAAATCCTCACTTTTTATATAATGCCTTGCAATCAATTGGAACGCTTGCTTTAAAAAATAACGTTCCACAGGTATACACACTTGTTACCCATCTCTCAAAAATCATGAGATATGGAATGACGATTGATGAAAATATTGTTCCGTTAACAAAAGAGATTGACTATACAAAAGCATTTTTATTATTACAAAAAGAAAGATTTGGCGATCAATTTGAATATTCGATAGAATTTACCAAAGAAGATTTGCTTATTATGGTTCCTAAAATGATTCTTCAACCGATAATAGAAAACTATTTTAAGCATGGTTTTGATCGAAGTATTGAAACAATAGGACTATTAAAAATTGTGGGTAAGAGGGAGAGTGACCAACTTACTATAAGTGTTTTTGATAATGGAAAAGGGATTAGTGAAAGTAGATTAGAGGAAATTTACCAGTCATTCTTAGAAAATAAATCTATAGGGAATGGAAACGGTACGAACATAGGACTTAGAAATATCTATTTACGTCTAAAGCTATACTACGGTGAGCAAGCCACTCTGCAAATAGAAAACTCTGAAAATGGTGGTACATTAGTGACAATTAAACTTCCAGTAGAATCAGGAGGTCTTGTGGATGAAAGCAATCATAATTGATGATGAAAAACATGTAAGAGATGGTCTTCTTTTGTTAGCAGAATGGGAGCGGTTAGGAATTCAAGAAGTGTTTGAAGCAAGTGATGGGGAAGAAGCGAAAAGTATGATATTAGAACAGCAGCCAGAAATTATTTTTACCGATATGAACATGCCCAAATTAGACGGAATTCAGCTATTAAAATGGCTGAAAGAAACTGAAATAACGAGTAAAACAATTGTGGTTAGCGGTTATGATGATTTTCACTATATGAGAAATGCAATTACGTACGGAAGCTTTGATTATTTGTTAAAGCCTATTGAACCTGATGCTCTTAACGAAACTTTAGAAAGAGCTGTGAATGAGTGGAAGAAGCAAGCACAAAAAAGGGAATCAACTAAGGAAACAACAAGAGTTATAAATGAAGCAAAGCCGTTCTATTGGGATCATATTTTCACAACTCTTATTTCCCAAACACCTCCATCATCTGTTCTTATTCAAAAAGTTCAAAAAGAATATGGTGTGAATATTAATGAGGGACAGTGTACAATTTGCTTGTTATTGTTAAATTGTAGAATTGTAAAAAGGTTTGAAGAAGATAAGAATCTAACATTTTTTACAATATTGAATATTTGCAATGAAGTCGTTCGTAATGATCAGAGTGGCTTTTGTTTTAAAAATGGAAATCAAAAAGACGAAATTGTGATTCTTTTATGGAAGCAAAAAAGTGAAAAAACACTTATGGAAAGAATCCAAAAGGAAATTGAAAAGTTCACCCATACAAAGGCAGTTATCGCAATAGGTAAGTCATCTAGCAAATTAGTGGATGCTTACCATTCTGCACAAAAAACATTATTAAAACACAATATGGTAGATGTTCATAAGAAAAATCACATTTTGACTTACGAAGATATCACATCAAGACCTTTGCTGCATCTTTTTGATTATGCTGAAAAAATAAAGTGGACGATTCAGAGTGGAAGTATTGAACAAATGGATGAAGTAATAAATGAAATTTTCCACAAGCTTGAATCTCAGCACTTTCTTTCTTTTGAGCAAATACAAGACTGGGAAAATCAGTTCGAAGTGTTGCGTAAAAATTGGCTAAAAGAATATCAGCTTAGTGAAGAAACCACATATTACAATGGGAAAGATTATTGGGATGAAGATGGCACCTTTTCCTTCACAAAGTTCAAGGAAGAGAAAACAAAGGAATTTCACGAGTTAATTCAGCTCTTAAATAATGTGAAATATCAAAAAGAAAAAAATAGTATTCAAGAGATAGAATCGTTCTTGAGAGAAAACTACGACAAGGACTTCACTCTGCAGGAAATTGCGGATCGTTTCTTTTTAAGTCGTGAATATATCTCAAGAAAATTTAAGCAGCAATACAATGAAACTATTACAAACTATATGACAACGATTCGAATTGATAAAGCAAAAGAGCTATTAGAGAACCCACATTTAAAGGTTTATGAAATATCGTTTAAAGTTGGTTATCAGAATGAAAAATATTTTAGCAAAGTGTTTAAAAAGATTGTTGGTATGACTCCGAATGAATACCGAGTGAAGGTATCAGACCATTAATCCCCAATAAAGCAAAGTTTATTTTAAATCTTTGCTCATTTAAATTTTAATGATAATATATAGCTTATTAAATTTGTACGGGGGATTTTATGCGGATCTTCAGAATATTGAACAACAATGCCGTAGTAGTAATTGATGGGCCACAGGAAAAAATTGTTATGGGAAATGGTATCGCTTTTCAAAAAAGTAGAAACGATATTGTTCCTAAAAATAAGATTGAAAAAATATTTGTATTACACGAGGCATCCTCTGAGAAATTCCAGCAATTATTAGCTACCTTACCAGAAGAGCATATTGAACTAGCTGAAAATATTATTAGTTATGCAGAAGGATATCTAAGTTCACCACTTAGTGATCATATTCATATTGCTTTAACTGATCATCTTTCATTTGCATTAGAAAGAATTAAGCAGGGTATACCTATTAAAAATAAACTATTAAATGAAATAAAGATGCTTTACAAAAGCGAGTTTGAAATAGGGTTATGGGCAAAGAAAGAAATAAGTAATAAGCTTGGAATTGAAATTCCTGAAGATGAGGTTGCGCATATCGCTCTTCATATTCATACAGCTAAATTGGATGCTCCTTCTATGAGTGAATCTTTAAAGCAAGCTTCTATCTTAAGTGATTTTGTTCAACAAGTTGAAGAATTCGTTGGAGAAAAGATCGAGGAATCTTCAATTAATTATCAGAGACTTATTACACATCTTCGTTTTGCCTTAAATCGAATTTCTTTAGGAGAAAAATTTGATCCGATTGACCAAGATATGATGGACCTCATACAAGGTAAATATCAAACAGCATATTCTTATTCAAGAAAAATATTAGACGAGTTGAGCAAAGAATATGAAATTGAATTCCCAGAATCAGAGGTAGCATATATTGCCATACACATTCAAAGGCTATTAAAATAATTTTATTATAGTAATTTTTATGTTGACGGTTTCAATATGTTCTTATAGAATAATCAGTACAAACAATTTTATATGTGGGATTGTTACTGATAACGCAGGCAAGACCTAGAATATATAGGATGACACAGGTAGATCATCTTCTTTGAAGCTACCTTTTTATCCATATATTTTAGGTCTTTTTTTGTTGTCTGTAGCCTACAAACATATAGGGAGGAATACAACATGAATCATCGTGAAGTAGCAGAGCAACTTGTTGCAAAGCTTGGAGGCAAAAACAATGTAATAAGTGCTGCTCATTGTGCAACACGTCTTCGTCTAGTAATTGAGGATGAAAATTCAATTGACAAAAATGGAATTGAGGAACTAGAAGGAGTAAAAGGAGCATTTTCAAGTTCAGGTCAATTTCAAATTATATTTGGTACAGGAACGGTTAATAAAGTGTATCAACACTTTGCTCCATTAGTCGGAGCTTCAATGGATGATGAATCAACTAACAAAGGGGAATCTCATAGCGATGCGGCTAAAAGAAAAATGAACCCTTTTGCTCGTTTTGCTCGAACTTTATCTAATATATTTGTTCCAATTATTCCTGCAATTGTTGCAGCAGGTATGTTAATGGGTCTTTTAGGATTAATGAAAACGTATAACTGGGTAGATCCAGAAAGTGCTATATTCGTTATGCTGGATATGTTCTCATCTGCAGCTTTCATCATTCTTCCAATTTTAATCGGTTTTAGTGCGGCAAAAGAATTTGGAGCTAATGGTTACCTTGGAGCAGTTATTGGGGGGATAATGATCCATCCTTCCCTACTAAATCCGTGGGGATTAACAGACGCTACACCTGATACTCTTGATTTTTTTGGTTTTGGAGTTGAAATGTTAGGCTATCAGGGAACTGTTATTCCGGTTCTATTAACGGTTTATATTATGGCAAAAGTAGAAAAGGGCTTTACGTAAAATTGTTCCAAATGCGATTGATCTATTAGTTACACCGTTTATAACTGTTATTTTTACAGGTTTTGTTGCCCTGCTGATCATTGGTCCAATTGGAAGAATTCTTGGAAATGGAATAACAACAGTATTAGATGTGGTTTATAGTACAGCGGGTCCAATTGCTGGGTTAGTATTTGGCGGACTTTACTCAACTATTGTTTTAACTGGTGTTCATCACAGCTTCCATGCCATTGAAGCAGAGCTATTAGCAAATGTTGGAGGTAACTATTTACTCCCAATTTGGGCGATGGCAAACGTTGCCCATGGGGGAGCAGCATTGGCTGTATTATTTAAAACAAAGAATAAAAAAGTTAAGGGAATTGCAGGTCCCGCAGCTTTATCTGCCTTTTTAGGCATAACCGAAGCCTCGCAATTTTCGGTGTGAACTTAAAGTACAGAAGACCTTTTATTGCTGCAGCTATTGGTGGAGCTCTTGGCGGAGCATACGTTGTGTTCACGAATGTAATGGCTAATGGAATTGGTTTAACAGGCATCCCTCAGTTTGCGATTGTCCAGGATCCACTTAATTATGGAATTGGTTTTCTTATTGCAACAATAGGTGCATTTATCGCTACCTTATTATTAGGTTGGAAGGAAGAAAAATAAGAGAATAGAAGTTGACTTTGAAGTGTCAAAGTCAACTTTTTCATATGGGAGGTTCTAAGTATGAGAAGTGGAGTTATTTCCTTAGGTGAGGCACTCATTGATTTCATTCCGTTAGATAAACAAAATAACCATTTTCAAAAAAGTCCAGGAGGTGCACCAGCAAATGTAGCTGTTGGAATATCAAGGTTAGGATTAAAGTCAACCTTCTTAGGAAAAGTAGGAGATGATGTTCTAGGTAAGTTTCTTTACGAAACACTAGAAAATCATCATGTACGAGTTAATCAAATGATATTTACTTCAGAGCATAAAACAGGTGTTGTGTTTGTAACAAATGCAGAAGACGGAGAACGAAGCTTTGACTTTTATATAAATCCTAGTGCAGATCGTTTTCTTAAATCAAAAGAAATAGATACGGAGGATTTTGTTACTCATAAAATCTTCCACTTTGGATCAATATCAATGATCAGTGATTCGTCAAAGGAAGCGACCAAGTACGGAGTTGAGCTCGCTAAAAAGAATAATATGATCGTTTCTTACGATCCTAATTTACGTTTGGATCTTTGGAATTCAGAAAAAACAGCGAGAGAAACCATTAAAAGTATGATAATCTTTGCAGATATTCTTAAAATCTCACAAGAAGAATTAACATTCATTACTGGGGAAACAGAGATTATCAAAGGTATAGAATTCATGAAAAGCTATGAAATTCCATTACTCATTGTGACAATGGGAGCTTTAGGTTGCTATGTATGTACTTATGAAGGATACCAACATGTACCAGCAATAAAGGTGAATGCTGTTGACACAACCGGTGCCGGTGATGCTTTTGTTTCTGGAATTTTATACTCGATCAATGAGTATGCGGGAGACATTCATACACTTTCGTTAGAAAAAGCAGTAGAGATGGCTGAATTTGCCTCGATTTCGGGTGCACTTGCTGCTTCAACAAAAGAAATTTATGACAGCTCTACCAACGTTAGAGCAAATAAAAATGCTACTAACAAAAGTGGGTGAGAACGTTGAATAAAGACAAACAACTACGTCAAGAAGTTGCCGAAGAAATCGAAAAACATCGTAACCTTGTAAAGCAGGATCCATACCGCTTGCACTATCACCTTATGCCACCTGTAGGATTGTTAAATGACCCAAATGGCTTCATTCAAATGAACGGAAAATATCATCTTTATTATCAATGGATGCCATTTAAAACAGGACACGGGGCAAAATTCTGGGGACATTATTCTTCAAAAGATTTAGTGAATTGGAAGCATGAAGAAATTGCACTTACCCCCTCAGAATGGTTTGAAAAAAATGGTTGTTATTCAGGAAGTGCGATTGAGCATGAAGACCATTTTTTTGTTTTTTATACTGGTAATGTAAAGAATGAACAAGGAGAACGTGAAACCTATCAGTGCTTGGCTGTTTCAAAAGATGGCATTCATTATGAAAAGAAAGGGCCGGTCGTTACCTTACCAGAAGGCTTTACTGCTCATTTTCGTGACCCTAAAGTATGGAAACAAAATGAGTTGTTTTTTATGGTGGTAGGAGCTCAAACAAAAGACTTAAAAGGTACAGTTGTATTGCTTAAATCCAATGATCTCTTCAACTGGGATTATGTCGGAATACTAGCGGGTGGAGGAAAAGGAAAACTGGGTGACTTTGGCTATATGTTTGAATGTCCAGATTTATTCAAGCTTAATGGAAAAGATATCCTTATTTTCTCTCCACAAGGCTTAGAGCCAAAAGGGATGAACTATCAAAATGTTTATCAGGCCGGCTATGTGGTTGGACAATTTAATCCCAAAACAGGAGAATATGATCATCATCTTTTTGAAGAGCTTGACCGAGGGTTTGATTTTTATGCTCCGCAAACTACCGTTGATAATCAAGGTAGAAGACTTCTCTTTGCATGGATGAGTGTACCAGACCAAAATGAACAGGAACATCCGACTATTGAATACAAATGGATTCACAATATGACTCTTCCACGCGAATTAAAACTGATTGATGGAAAGATTCATCAAACTCCTGTTAAAGAATTAGAAAATTTAAGAGATAGTGAAATGATAAGCTATTCGGTGAAGCTGAATAAGGAAAGTAAAGAGCTGGATGGAATTAGTGGAAAGACAATAGAATTAATGTTAGATAGAATTGAAGTAGTTGAAGGTTGGATGGAAATATCTATAAGTGATGCAGGAAGAATAATCTATTCCTCAGATCAAAAAATATTTACATTTGAAAGAAAAAGCTATGTTGACGGAACAACTGAAAAGCGTCAGTGCATGCTCGAGGAATTGAAATCACTCAGAATATTTATTGACACATCGTCAATTGAAATCTTTATTAATAATGGAAGAGAGACATTTACTTCTCGTTTTTTCCCAAATCCTGCAAATCAGCATATTTCATTTTCTGCTTCTAAGGAAGTTAGCTTTACTGTGGATAAGTGGAATCTGGGGAATATTTAAACTAAAAAACAAATGCTTCAAAGTGACAAGGAGAAAGGTACCCTTATATGTTGTGGGTACCTTTCTTTTATTTTGAACAAGATGCGCGCTCAACTATTTCTGGTGTCATGATTTGTACATGTGGAACAGATGATTTGTCGTTTATTAGCTTCATTAGTGAATCAACAATTTTAACTGCTAATTGATCAATAGGTACCCCAACACTAGTTAATGGTGTTTCTAATGTACCCATTTGTGGAATATTATCATAGCCGATAACAGACATATCTTTAGGGATAATGATGTTTTCTTCTCTTAGACTGCGAATAATTCCTGATGAAATGTCATAACTGCTTCCAATTAGAGCTGTGAGGCTTATACGTTGAGTGTAATAATTTTTTTGTTGCCACATACCCGTCATACCAATCTAGACCTCCTGCATTTACAAGATTTTCTGCATTTACTGGTAAATTAAATTCCTTCATAGCTTTTTGAAATCCTTTAAATTTCTCCATCTGTCTCCGATCAACAGGTGAGAAATCACCTATAAACGCAATCTTACTATGTCCCAGTTTGTATAGATAATTGACTGCATCATACATTGCTTGCTGCCAATTAACATCAATAACTGGAAGTACATTATTTCCTGCCACTCCATGTGCAATGGTAGGAATGGAGCTTGTTAGAGATTGGTCAGTTAATGTTTCATCATTTTCCTCAAAAACAATCATTCCATCGACTTGAAAGCGCTTAAACATATCGAATGATGTTTTAACCGGATTAATAGATAAAATCATAGAGTATGAATATTTGCTAATTTCTTCATTAATCTTTGTGACTAATGTTGATAAAGTTGCTCTTTCAATGGAAGGCCAAACTAATCCGATTGTTTTTGTTTGCTTCGAAACAAGTCGTTGGGCAGCGAAATTAGGTTCATACCCTAATTCTTTAGCAATTTTTAGTATTTTATCTTTGGTCTCGGGTTTAACAAGTTCACTATCATTTAAAGCCTTTGAAACGGTAGAATAGCTTACGCCTGCTAAATTTGCAATATCTTTAATTGTTACATTCATAATAATCACCTGTTCAGTTAGGGAGTTTTATTACAACGTTGTTATTGTTTAGAACAAATAGTATCCATATATGTACTAAGTTAACATGATCACAACAGAAATCCTAGTGGGGTACTTATAAAAAAATTAATATTTTATTTGAAAACGTTGTCATATGTAGATTTTTCCTTTAATATTAATAATAACAACGTTGTTATTTTGGATTTTCTTTGAATATATGCTATTTTAATAGTTTTTCATCTCAAATAATCTGAGAGGAGTGAAGAATCTTTGAGTGAAACAGTATTTGTACATGTAGATGAAAGAGATAATGTTCTCGTTGCCTTAAAGAACTTTAGCAAGGGAGAAGAGATAAAATTTCTTGGTCATTCATTGGTGCTTCAAGATGACATTTCTGTGGGACATAAAATTGCTCTTATTGATATAAGAGCAGGAGAAGATGTTTTAAAGTATGGCTTTCCCATTGGAAAAGCTAAAAGGGATATTTCTTCAGGACAATGGGTTCATACACATAATGTCCAAACTAAGCTTGAAGGTACATTGGAGTATTCATATAAGCCAAAAAAACAGAAGAATTCGACAGGAACAACTGAAACAAGAACCTTTCAAGGATATGTACGCAAAAACGGTGAAGTTGGAATTAGAAATGAGATTTGGGTAATAAACACGGTTGGTTGTATTAACAAAGTAGCAGAACAATTGGTAAAGCTTGCTGAAAAATCGTTAGATATATCCGGTACTGATGGGGTTTTCCATTATCCACATCCATTTGGCTGTTCACAACTTGGTGATGATTTAGAAAATACTCAGAAGATATTAAGAAATCTAGTGCAGCACCCTAATGCAGCAGGTGTACTTGTTTTAGGTTTAGGATGTGAAAATAATCATATTAAAGCATTTACAGATGTACTGGGTGAATTTGACGAAGAACGTGTAAAATTTTTGGCTGTTCAAGAAGTTGAAGATGAATTAGATGAAGGAATTTCTATTATTGAAGACCTTATTTCATATGCTAATCAGTTTAAAAGGGAATCTGTTTCGGTTTCTAAGTTAAAGGTGGGTCTAAAGTGTGGAGGATCTGACGGTCTTTCTGGCATAACAGCAAATCCGTTAGTAGGTGCATTTTCCGATAAAGTTATCGCACATGGAGGATCAACCGTTCTGACAGAAGTACCGGAAATGTTTGGTGCAGAGACAATTTTAATGGAACGTGCTGTAAATGAAGAAGTATTTTCTAAAACGGTTTCATTGGTAAATGACTTTAAAGAATACTTTATAAAGCATGATCAAGTGGTTTATGAAAATCCATCTCCTGGAAACAAGGAGGGTGGTATTACAACATTAGAGGAAAAATCTCTAGGCTGTGTACAAAAGGGAGGCTTTTCCGATGTTGTTGATGTGCTGCCATATGGAGGAAGAATTAATAAGCAAGGACTTTCATTACTTCAAGGACCTGGTAATGATTTGGTTTCTGTTACCTCACTTGCTGCATCTGGTGCACATATTGTGTTGTTTACTACTGGAAGAGGAACTCCTTTTGGTGGACCGGTTCCTACTGTGAAGATATCAACTAACAATAAACTTTTTGAAAAAAAGCGGAATTGGATTGATTTCAATGCAGGCGAACTCGTTACAGGTAAAGATAAAGAAACGTTAGCAGGTGAATTATTTGAATATATTGTAAGACTGGCTTCTGGTGATGAGAAGGCACGTAATGAAGAGTTTGGATTTAAAGAGATTGCTATTTTTAAAGATGGCGTTATTTTATAACATTGTTTTTATCAGATGGGGAGGGAGTTCATGGAACAATTAAGCCGCAACATGTTACTTGAAAATCACCAGTTAACTGAAAGTATGGAAGTTAACTTAACAAATGATCTACCAGAACGTATACTCCAATTTGGAGAAGGCAATTTCCTTAGAGGTTTCGTTGATTGGATGGTCAATGAAATGAATAAACAAGGAATTTTCAACGGTAGAGTTGTAGCAATTCAACCAACACCACATGGAAAAGTTGTGCCCAAGCTGAACGCACAGGATGGTCTTTATACACTGGTGCAGCAAGGAATAAAAGATGGGAAACAAGTTAATAAAAGCGAGATTATTACTTCTATAAGTCGGGGAATCAATCCTTATGAAAATTGGAATGAAGTGCTAAAAGTTGCAGAATCTCCTTCTATACAGTTTGTCTTTTCAAATACAACTGAAGCTGGCCTAACATATTTGGAGGAAGAGTTCATACCTGATACTTCACCACTTTCTTTCCCTGGGAAATTAACAGCGGTTCTTTATCATCGTTACAGAGTATTTAACGGCTCAGAGGATAGTGGACTTACAATAATACCTTGTGAGTTAGTAGAAGAAAATGCAAATGTTTTAAGGGGAATTGTCTTGAAACTAGCAAAGGATTGGGAGCTTCCACTAGACTTTATTCAATGGGTTGAACAGAATAATCGTTTTTGTAATACACTTGTGGACCGGATTGTTCCAGGTTATCCGAAGGAAAATATCGATACTTTCACTGAAACGTTAGGTTACGAAGATCAGCTTCTTGCTGTTTGTGAACCATACCATTTATTTGTCATTGATGGTGATAAAGCGATTAGTGAGAGTATTCCGTTTCATGAAGCTGGTCTACAAGTCAAATGGGGAGATGTGACACCATACCGTCAATTAAAAGTTGGTTTATTAAATGCTCCTCATACAATGATGTTTTCACTAGGGTATTTATCAGGAGTAAATACAGTTTATGAAGTAATGGAAAATCAAGAGCTATTTTCCTTTGTTGAAAATGCGATAAAGGATGAAATAAAAACGGTGCTGTCTTTTGAAAAGAATGTGTTGGATGAGTTTGCAAACTCGGTTCTAGATCGTTTTAAAAATCCGTTTGTAAAGCACTATTTAGTCGACCTTGGTCAAAATGCTGTATCTAAATATAAAGCAAGAGTTTTGCCGCTTTTCTTTGAATATCTAGATAAACAAAATAAATTACCAGTTCATATGGTGTTTTCTCTTAGTGGATTAATTGCCTATTATCGACCAATCAGAGTTGATGGAGATGAACATATGGTTGGAATAAGAGATCTTCAGGAGTACCAAATTCGCGACAGCAAAGATGCGATCATCACGTTTTCTGAGGCGTGGAATCAATATGATGGAACAAAGAAATCTCTCATTGAAGTGGTTTCAATCATATTATCTGATGAAAAGCTATGGGGTCGAAGTTTAGTGGAAATTTCTCTTCTTAAAGATATGGTTATTCATTACCTAGAAGATATTGTTACGTATGGAGTTCAAAAGAGCCTTGAGAAATTTTATTTGAAAAATTGATAGTTAGATACATTAAGAATGAAAACGAAGGACGGTGGGAGAAATGAAAGACTTTATGGGAGAAAATTTTTTACTATCAACTAAAACTGCGGTGGAGTTATATAATAAATATGCGAAGGAAATGCCAATCATTGATTACCATTGTCATCTTAGTCCTAAAGAAATTTATGAAAATAAGAGATTTAAAAATATAACTGAAGCTTGGTTATATGGTGATCATTATAAGTGGAGAGCGATGAGAAGTAATGGTGTTGACGAAGAATATATTACAGGGAATGCTAGTGATTATGATAAATTTTTAGCTTGGACAAAAACAGTTCCTATGACTATAGGAAATCCGTTATATAACTGGACACACTTAGAGCTTCAACGATTCTTTGGAATTAATGAAATATTAAATGAAAAAAGTGCCCCAGATATTTGGGAGAAGGTAAACTCATTATTAGCTCAAGATGACTTCACAGCTCAAGCATTAATTAAAAAGTCAAAGGTTGAGGTTGTTTGTACAACAGATGATCCAACTGATACTTTAGAGTATCATCAGAAGTTACAAGAAAACAATGAATTTGGTGTAAAGGTATTGCCGAGCTTTAGACCTGATAAAGGACTTGAAATTAATCGTGATGGGTTTTTAGAGTGGGTAGGAAAATTGTCTGAGGCTTCTGGACAATCTGTTACAAACTATAGTGAATATCTGAAAGCGTTAAAGGAACGAATTGAATTTTTCCACTCCCTTGGGGGGCGTGTATCCGATCATGCTCTTGATTCGATGATGTACGAAGCAGCATCAGAGGAAGAAGTTTCTGAGATCTTTGCAAAAGGACTTAAGGGAGAAAAGGTATCACTTGAAGAAGAAAAGCAATTCAAATCGTACACGTTAACATTCTTAGGTGAACAATATGCCCGCTTAGGTTGGGTTATGCAATATCACATGCATGCCTTGAGAAATAACAATACTAGAATGTTTAAACAGCTTGGCCCTGATACTGGATTTGACAGTATGAATGATGGAGAAGTGGCAAAGCCGTTGTGTCAATTGCTCGATTCATTAGACCAAAAGTATGCTCTACCAAAAACAGTTCTGTATTCGTTAAACCCAAAAGACAATTATGTGATCGGATCTGTGATTGGAAGTTTTCAAGGTGGAGGGACTCCTGGCAAAATCCAGTTTGGTACGGCTTGGTGGTTTAATGATCAAAAAGACGGAATGCTGGATCAAATGAAAGCTTTAGCAAACCTTGGGTTATTCAGCCGATTTATTGGGATGCTAACGGATTCAAGAAGCTTCTTATCGTATACACGTCACGAATATTTTAGAAGATTAGTTTGTGATCTTATTGGACAATGGGTTGAAAACGGAGAATATCCATATGATGAAGAAGCTTTAAGTAGCATTATTCAAGGAATATGTTATAACAATGCAAAAGAATATTTTCAATTTTAATAAATTTGCTCAAAAAGGTATACCGACCAATTTTGTTTGGGAGTATACCTTTTTTTCGTTAAGTTTTGCAAATAATAGCAATTAAGAATTGGATAGTCAAATTGAGAAAAGGTAAAATATTATAGTTAATATTTTACTAGCTTGGATATATAACCTGGAATAGTAACGATTATTTTTTAACGAGTTACCCTTTAGGGTATAATGATGATAATTAAGGCAAAAGAAAGGGAGATTGAAAGATGGAGTATGATACACAGATAAAAAACCGTGTAAAGCGAATTGAAGGTCAGCTCAGAGGAATCTTACGTATGATGGAAGAACAGATAGATTGTAAAGACATTATTACACAGCTTTCCGCAAGTCGAACAGCAATTGACCGAACGATTGGTGTAATCGTTAGCTCTAACTTAATTGAATGTGTTCGAATGGCGGAGGAAAAGGGCGAGAGCAGTGATGATTTAGTGAAGGAAGCAGTTAATTTGCTTGTGAAAAGTAGATGATAAAAAAAGTAATGCGATTCGTTTCTTTTATATTGTAGAGGGGGTTCGGGCACATTTTATGTTTTGATTGTGTGAGAATCGAGACAGGAACTCGGGTTTCAGTCCAAGTTATGTCTCGATTGATTGAGTATTGGGACAGGAGCTCATGCACGCACTTAATTCCAGTCTCGACTGAGTGGGAATCGGGACAGGAGCTCGTGCCCGGTCCTAAGTTCAGTCTCGATTGAGTAGGAATCGGGACTGAGTTCGTGCTTGGTTCCAAATCGAGTCTCGATAGAGTGGGAATCGGGACAGGAGCTCGTGCGCGGGCTCAAGTTCAGTCTCGATAGAATGGGAATCTGGACAAGAACTTATGCTTGGTCCCAAATCGAGTCTTGGTAGAGTGGGAATCGGGACAGGAGCTCGTGCGCGGGCTCAAGTTCAGTCTCGATAGTGAGGGAATTGGGACAAAAACTCATGTTTGGTTCCAAAATCAGTCTCGATTGAGTAGGAATCGGGACAAGAATTCGAGCCTTGTCCCAAATCGAGTCTTGATTGAGTCAGAATCGGGACAAGAATTCGAGCCTTGTCCCAAATCCAGTCTCGATAGAGTGGGAATCGGGACAGAAACTCGTGCCCGGGCTCAAATCGAGTCTCGATTGAGTCAGAATCGGGACAAGACTTCGTGCTTGGTCCCAAATCGAGTCTCGATTGAGTGGGAATCGGGACAAGAATTCGAGCCTTGTCCCAAATCGAGTCTCGATTGAGTAGGAATCGGGACAAGAATTCGAGCCCAGGCTCAAATCGAGTCTCGATTGAGTAGGAATCGGGACAAGAATTCGAGCCTTGTCCCAAATCGAGTCTCAATTGAGTAGGAATCGGGACAAGAATTCGAGCCTTGTCCCAAATCGAGTCTCGATTGAGTAGGAATCGGGACAAGAATTCGAGCCCAGGCTCAAATCGAGTCTCGATTGAGTAGGAATCGGGACAAGAATTCGAGCCTTGTCCCAAATCGAGTCTCAATTGAGTAGGAATCGGGACAAGAGTTCGTGCCCGAAACTCAAATCGAGTCTCGATCGAGTAGATATCGGGACAAAAACTCGTGCCCGGTACCAAATCCAGTCTCGATTCAAGTATCATCGGTTTAGAAAGAACGATTTCTCCCTTTAACAACAGTTTAATGAAGAAATCGGCCTAGCATTAAGAGTTCTAAAGTTAAGTAATTTAGAAGTCTTCCTCACAATCTATCTCCAAAAACTTTCTGCTAAACTAAAATTTTATCTAATGATTGATATATAATTATTCAGAAGAATAAGTTAAAATGGGTAGGCTTTTATCTAAAGGTAGTAAAAAGATAAAGTAAAAGAAATGGAGAATTCGTGTGAAGTCTAATTCTGTGTATTATCTCGCTCTTATTTTAGTATCTGTTATTTGGGGTGTGAATTTTGGGATTTCCCGTTTTGGGATGGAGGTATTCACTCCGGAGATTTTTGCGTTTTTTAGGTTTGGTCTGGCGGTCCCTATATTATTTGCGGTTTTAAAGTGGACGGAAGGTAGCATGAAGGTGGATAAACGTGACCTTCTAAAGCTAGCTATAATCGGATTTTTTGGTGTTACTGTTCTAGAGATTTTAGTTATGTATTCGATTAAGTATACAACTCTTGCAAACGCTTCATTGTTAAATGTCGCACCATGGCCGATTTTTGCTGCTCTTTTTGCTCCTTTTTTTACCAAGGAGGTTATGACTCCGAGGCTTGCTATTGGGGGGCTTGTTGCATTAATTGGGGTGGTTCTTATCATTTTGGGCGGATCAAATGGATTTGATTTTAGCTCTGAGTATATGCTGGGGAATATTCTAGCGCTGTCTATAAGTTTAATTGGAGCTCTTTTTAATTTAGCTTGTATGCCGCTTATGAAAAAGTATTCTCCATTGCGTGTATCATCTTGGTATATGCTGTTCGGAACAATATTGATGTTTCCTATAACACTTGGTGGTTGGCATACGGTACAAATGACAGACTTTACAATAAGTGTTTGGGGAGCGATTGCTTACAATGTTGTTCTTTGTACGGTGGCAGCATTTGTATTGTGGAACTTGTCAATGAACAAAGTTGGAGCGGCAAAGGCGAATTTTTACAGGTATTTTGTCCCGGCCTCAGCAACGGTTACTGGTGCGTTATTTTTTAACGAGCAAATCTTTGTTACACAAATAGCTGGTGGACTTGTCATAGTGTTAGGGTTAGCTTTTATTGCGATGGAGAAAAAGCCGAAAATTGCGATTGAATTAGGAAAATAATTATTAGAAAAGCAGCATGCACTTGGCATGCTGCTTTTTGATTTTTCTTTTTATCATAATTTTTCCTCTAAAGGTAAATAGTATTGAGAAGAATGATTATAATAAAACGTTCAGGAGCATGATTATGAGGAAATTTATGAACCATAGACAACTCTATCAAAACCAAGACGCACCTGAAGAAGCTGTAGATACTACCGTACTAAGAGATATAAAAAAGAATATTGATATTTTGAAAAAACAATTTGATAAATGCTCTGATGTGAAGTTTAGACCTTTAATGGTTGGGAAAAATGATGCTTATATAATTTTTGTAGACGGGTTAATTGATGCAAAAAGTATTGAATTTCATGCGTTAAAGCAATTATTAGTAGACTTACCTGATGATAATTTAACAGCTGAATATTTAGAAAAGAATATTGTATCTGTGAACCAAGTGGTTGAATCGAATAAGCTTTCTGATTTGGTAAAGCAGGTTTTACATGGGAGTTCAATTTTACTTGTTGATCAACTTGATAAAGCATTGGTTCTTGATGCAAAAGGTGGCACAAGTAGAAGTGTGGCTGAACCTGATACGGAATCTGTTGTTCGCGGGCCACGTGAAGGATTTACTGAAAATCTTGGTGTGAATACTGCATTAGTTAGACAAAAGATTAGGTCAAAAGAACTGAAGCTCGTCTCGAAAGAGGTAGGTACTCAAACAAACACAACCATTGCCATTATGTATATGGAAAACCTTGCACCACCTGAATTAATTGAAGAAGTGTTATCAAGAATTGACCGAATTGAAATAGATGCTGTCTTGGAAAGTGGTTATATCGAAGAATTAATTGAGGATAGTCCAGCAAGCTTTTTTCCGCAAATTCAGAATACTGAACGACCTGATACTGTTGCTGCCAATTTACTTGAAGGAAGAGTTTCCATTTTAGTTAATGGAACGCCATTTGCACTCATTTTACCGGTCAGCTTTTGGCAATTTATTCAGTCAAGTGAAGATTACTATCAAAGATTTCATATTTCTATCTTTTTAAGGATATTAAGGGTTACCCTACTATTTCTAGCTTTATTACTTCCGGCTTTTTATATAGCCATTACAACTTTTCATCAGGATATGATTCCAACTAATTTGTTGTTTAGTATTGCAGCAAGCAGGGAAGCAATTCCGTTTCCAGTTCTTGTAGAGGCTTTCATTATGGAGATGGCATTTGAAGCATTGCGTGAGGCAGGCATTCGTTTGCCAAAGGTAATCGGACAGGCTGTTAGTATACTTGGTGCTCTTGTTATAGGTCAAGCAGCAGTTGAAGCAGGGATTGTTTCGGCACCAATGGTTATTATCGTTTCATTAACAGGTATTGCCTCTTTTACAGTCCCGAGGTTTAATATGGCGATTTCCATTAGGCTTTTACGGTTCCCGATGATGATTTTGGCAGGAGTGTTTGGACTTTTTGGTGTTGTAATTGGTTCAATTATTTTGTTAACCCATCTAAACAAATTACGTTCATTTGGAGTTCCCTATTTTCATCCGCTTGGTCCCCTTAAATGGAGTGAGCTAAAAGATGTATTTATACGTGTTCCTTGGTGGGATATGGATCAGCGCCCAGAACAATTCACAGGTCAAAATGTAGTAAGAGAGGAAAAGAACTTGAAGCCTTCACCGAAGAACAATTAATACAAGCTGGAGGAAAATGCCGAATGTTCAAACATAAAGCTTTTTTTCTATTATGTATATGCTCCTTTCTGTTATCAGGATGTTGGGACAGAGTAGAGGTAAATGATTTAGCATATGTGATAGCAACAGGTTTTGACAAATTAGAGGAAAATAAATTTCAGGTATCTGTTCAAGTCCCATTACCAGGTGCTATGGGAGGAGAAGGATCTTCTGGTGGTGGAGGGGGAACGAGCGGTGGTCCTTATTATGTGGATTCAGGTATTGGAAGAAATGTACGCGAAGGTAATGATGAACTACAGCAAAGAATGTCAAGAAGACTTTATTTTGCTCATCGAAGAGTACTTATTTTAGGGGAAGAATTAGCTCGTGGAGGATTTGAAAAAACACTTGATGTTGTGTTAGAACAACCAGAATCACGACTTTCGGCATATGTCTTATTAACACACGGAGATGCCATTAACATTTTGAATGCTACACCTCATTTTGAAAAGCTACCTGCAGAAGGTACTTAGGGAAATGGCGAAAATGGGTGTGGGGCTAACAGTGAAAGGTCTGATGGTAGATATTGAGAGACCTGGAAAGGATTCATTTGTACCAGTGGTTGAAACCGCAACAACGCAAAATGCTGAATCAGAGGATAAAAAGGAAGAAATAAAGTTAGATGGATTTGGAATATTGAGTGATGATAAACTGAAATTTTTTACAACAGCTCAAGAAACCTTAGGTTTACTTTGGATCATTAACGAAGCGGCAGGAAATAATTATACATTTAAGGTTGGAGAGAAAGATGAAATAAATGTAAGAATTCAAGAATCTAAAATAAATCCATCATATAACAAACATGACCAAAAGCCATCCTTTTCATTAAAACTAGACGTTAAGGCGAAGATGATGCAAAATGAGCCCGCTCTTAACTTAGATGATGAAGACATTTATGAATCTGTCAAAACAGAGATGGAAAAGCAAATAAAAGAAGAGGTTTTAGCTCTTTTAGATCATTCGCATAAAGAAGGTAGTGACATATACGGTTTTGGTTGGTATTTATATCGTCATGAGCATAGTCAATGGGAAGACTGGAAAGATGACTGGGAGTCCTTCCTTGAGGAGCTTGATATAAAAGTTGATGTGGAGGCTGAGATTAAAAAAACAATTAATCCTGGAATTAAAATAGGGGAGTAGTCAATATGATTGCAACATTAATGGTTGTTATAACGTTGGTGAGCTATTTAATTATTCAACACAAAAAAATAGCAGAAACAAAAAAAGGACAAAAATGGATACTCTATGGTTTTACCTTTTTTACTATGGGGGCATCCATACTGTTTTATCTTCCATATTCCTTGGGTGGGGTAACTAGCTACATAAACCGTATAGTTGGTACCTTCACTAAAATGGTGATTGGGTAATGAAGCATAATATTTCTGTATTTCAGTTTGCGTTAATTATTGCAAATACACTTATTACTTCTGCTTTAATCACTTTGCCACAAATAATGACGCAGCTTTCAGAACAAAATACATGGTTAGTTCCACTTATAACGTATCCATTATTTTTATTGATTTTATTTCTATGCTTTCATGGGGATATAAATTTGACTCGTGAAAATCCTAAGTCACGGTTGAATAAGCTTTTTACAGTTACCATAGGTATATTCCTTCTAACCAGTTATTTAAGGGACTTAAGGGCATTTATTGACTATATTTCGTCTTATTTACTACCGAACACCCCGATTGAGGTTATCTCAATTGTATTGTCACTAACCTTATTGTATATAAGTGCATCTGGTTTAGAAGTGATTGCTAGAATAACGGTCATTCAGTTTGTTGTATTAGCTGTGCTTATTCTTATATTGCCTATTTTAACTGTCAATGAAATTGATATAACGAATGTGGCACCAATCATAAATCAAGATGAAATGTTTAATATGATGAAGTCTTCTTTTATTTTTTTTCCATGGATGGGGGAGGCTTTTATTGCATTATATTTAGCAGGTTTTATAGGAAAGAAAAAAGATTTGAACAGAGGAGCTATGTTAGGGGTTAGTTTAGGGTTTTTATTGTTCTTTGTTTTAACATTTACAAACATTGCAGTACTAGGTGAACAAATAGTATCCGATGCTACATACCCTAACATAATCATGATTCAGGAAATAAATATTACCGATTTTCTTGATCGTATAGACTTAATCATTGTCATCATCTGGATGCCAACATTGCTCAGTAAATTAGCTCTAACATTATATTGTATACACAAAACGTTATTTCAATTAAAGGGTAAGGGCTCTTCTCAGTTGCTTTCGCCTCTTAGTCTGTTTTTGGGAATACTTGCGATTGTTTTATTCGAAACAAATATCCAACATTTGGAATATTCCTTTTATACATGGACAACCGTTGGAATTCTATTAGAAATGATTATTCTTATCCTTTTTGTGGTGATGAAGATAATGCGACATGTAAAAGAAAAAAAGCGGATAATCGTTCTAAATCACATTAAAGCTCTTTCTCTAATGCAGGGAAGGAGCTTTTTAAAGTTAAATTTTTTTAGATTTTTTGAAAATTCTTTTTGAACTATACATTAGAGCAAATCATTGTGTACATTTTCGTAAGTGACAATTTCCTTAAAGCGATTTATATGTCAGGTAATATAACATTATTCATTACATAAAATCACCAGAGAGTTAAAATCATTGTAAGTGAAGAGATTATCACCGGAAGTTTAGCTTCCATATTATATGTAAGTTTTTTGTGAATCGAAAAAAAGTAAACATTTACTGTTAGATAACAAATAATCAATTCCTTAAGAAAGTAGAGGTGACCGAGGGTGGTTTCAATAAAACAACTTAGTGATGTTAGTTACTCGGAGTTTATTCACATTTTAAAAGATATCTTTGAACATTCTCCTTGGGTACCTGAACGAACATGGAATTACAGACCTTTTTCTTCAATAGAAGACTTACATGGAAAGATGGCTGGTAGAGTAAATGAAGCATCTGATGAAGAAAAGCTGCGGTTGATCCGTGCGCATCCAAATTTAGGGACACGACTAGCGATGAGTAATTCTTCAGTACAAGAACAGGCTAGCGCAGGGTTAAGTGACCTTACAGCAGAAGAATATGAAAATTTTTCTCAGTTAAACAAGCAGTACATGGAGAAGTTTGGATTTCCGTTTATTATGGCGGTAAAAGGACGAACAAAAGGTGAAATATATGAATGTATGGAAAAAAGAATAGCACACGGAGTGAAGGATGAGTTTGAAACAGCTTTAGCAGAAATAGAAAAAATAGCTCTTTTTCGTTTGTGTGAAATAATTCAAAATGAGGAGTGATTCTATGGGAAAAGAACGTTTTGTATCGTATGGAAAAGGTGATGTATTTGCATATCGTACATTTTTGAAGCCCTTGGTTGGAGTAAAACAAATTCCAGAATCTCATTTTACAGAAAGAAGCAATATTGTTTTCGGGGTAAATGTAAAAGTAGAGGTTGGTGGTAAAAAATTGCTTCCTTCATTTACAGAAGGAGATAATCGTCTTGTAGTTGCAACAGATTCTATGAAAAATTTTATTCAAAGACACTTGGGTAGCTATCAAGGGTCCACAATTGAAGGATTTATTCAATATGTTGGTGAAGAGTTTTTAAAGAAATACGAACATGTTGATACAATTAAATTAATCGGTGAAGAAGTTCCATTTGAGACTTCAACAAGACTTTCAGTTAATGGTCTAGTTGAAAGTGACGTAGTGTTTAAGCATTCCCGGAATGAAAAGGCTGTTGCTCAAATAGAGATGGTTCGAACTCAAAGTGGAGTTGAAGTTGTTGAACAGAATAGCGGGATTTTAGATTTGCAGTTAATTAAAGTGAGAGGGAATTCATTTATTGGATTTATCAGGGATGAGTATACAACATTACCGGAAGATAACAATCGACCGCTATTTATCTATTTAAATATCGGGTGGGAATATGAGGACTTAGAGAATTCAACAGGAGTTGTACCAAACCTTTATGTTTGTGCAGAACAGGTAAAGGATATTGCATCATCTGTTTTCCATGAACTTGAAACACCGTCTATTCAATATTTGATCTATTTAATTGGCTGTCGAGTGCTGGAAAGATTCCCGCAATTAAAAGAAGTTAATTTTCAATCGCAAAACCATACTTGGGATTCAGTGGTGGAAGATATTCCAAATTCAGAAGGGAAAGTTTATACAGAACCACGCCCTCCTTACGGCTTCCAACGATTTTCAGTTACAAAAGAAGATCTGCAACAAAATAAAGAATATGCCGATACAAACAATCTTTTTAAATAAGGATTTGATAGAATGGTAGGACTGACAACACATATATTGGATTTAACACATGGAACACCGGCTGCGGGTGTGGACATTCAGTTAATGAGGATCGTTGATTCAACACATACTTTACTAAAAACATCTATCACAAATGAAGATGGTCGCTTAAATGAACCGCTTTTATCTGGTGAAGAAATGGTGGTAGGTGAATATGAGTTACTATTTTTTATCGGGGACTATTTTAGGGGTATGGAAGTTACGTTATCAGAACCTGCATTTTTAAACAAAATATCCGTACGGTTTGGAATATCAGATGTTGATTCGCATTATCATGTGCCGTTGCTCGTATCTCCTTGGGGGTATCAAGTTTACAGAGGAAGTTAATCGCAAAAATGTTTTGGGGTGAAGTCTAATGATTTCGCCCTCTTTCATATATTTAATGTTTGTTTAATTGTTTTAAAAGCTATGTATGAGCAGTTCTATCTTACAAATTTTTTTATAAGAAATGTTATTGAAATTAAAGGTGAATTTCCATTTATTGTTGAAAGTATCAATAGTTGAAATTTAAATTAATTTCTACCGAAGAAGGTGTGAGTTTGAATAATATAAATGTTCATAACGATGAGGGAATAGATAATCTTAGGAAAGAAAATGAACAATTAAAGTTGGAAATTGAGTATTTAACGCATGAGCTAACTGCCTCTAAGGAAAGCAGAGCTCGAGAATCAGATAAAAGTGATATAAGGTTCAAACGATTATTTAATCACCTTACTGATGCTGTTTACTATTTTAAGATTTATGACGATGGAAGTGCGGGTAATTTTATTGAAGTGAATGAAACTGCTTGTCAACGATTAGGGTACTCCCGAGAAGAAATGCTTGCTTTATCACCAAAGGATATTGATGGGCTTGAGGCAGAGGAAATAAAGCCTATTATTGACGATGTATACGATAACGACTCAACTACTTTTGAAACCGTTCATGTTCGTAAAGATGGGGGTAGAATTCCTGTTGAAATTAAGACTCATAGGTTTGTGGTAGAGGGGGAGATGTATCTACTTTCAGTTTGTCGTGATATTACTGAAAGAAAAAATTCAGAAAGAGAGATTCGAGAGGCGAAGGAACAGTTTGAAAATATCGTGGAATCTTCTACGAACGGAATTACAATCCTGCAAGATGGAAAATGGGTATTTGCGAATAAGGCGGCCCTAACTCTTTTTGATGCTAAAACGAAGGAAGAGCTACTAGGGAGAAGTATTTATGATATGTTGCATCCGGAGTTTCATATGGAATGTAAGGAGATTGTAAAGAAAGGTGGAATTCACCCTAGGCTTTATCGTGTTTGGACTACTCTACGCGGGAAAGAAGTACATACGGAAGTGGTATCAATTCCTACAACCTTTCAGGGGAAAGACGCCAATGAGTTAATCATTCAAGATATAACGGAACAGAAAAAATCAGATTCAATGATGATTCAGGCAGAAAAAATGAATGTGGTAGGGCAACTAGCAGCTGGAATTGCGCATGAAATAAGAAATCCTTTAACTGCTTTAAAAGGTTTTGTTCAATTATTTCGCTCAGGAACGATACCGAATGAAATGTTTTTAAATATTATGGAGGCTGAGTTGGAACGGATAGATGTTATCTCGAGTGAGTTTCTAACGCTAGCTCAACCTGCAAATACTGATTTTAATACTGTTGATATGAGAGATTTAGTGAGTAATGTGATCGATTTATTGGATACGGAAGCTTTCAAAAAGTCAATATCTTTTGTTGTTGAAAATAACGTTAAAGAAACAGATGTTAATGGAATTAGTTCACAACTAAAGCAAGTGTTCATTAATTTGATTAAAAACGCAATTGAAGTGATGCAAAACGAGGGGACTATAACCATTACGTTTAAAAATCATGAAGGATTTATTCTTATCTCTGTACATGATGAAGGTGTAGGGATGAGTGAAGAGCAGCTAAAGCGGTTGGGAGAACCATTTTTCACAACAAAACAAAATGGTACAGGACTAGGCCTTATGGTTACTTATCGAATTATTAATCAGCATAATGGGGAAGTGAATGTTGAGAGTAAAGTTAACGCAGGGACAACTTTTACAGTGAAATTACCGCTGATTGCTAAGGTAGACTGAGCTCTCAAGTTTATTGATTGTAAATATAGTGTGAGGTATTTTAAACTAGCTGAGAGCTTGGAATGGGACGCCAAGCTCCTTAATTATTATTTAATTCTTAGTTGCACCGTAAATTAGTGCTTTGATTCTAAAAGCAAGGCGGAGACGTAACGTTTCATCGGGTTCTTTTAAGCTTCTTCCGATCATTTCCTCGCATTTTTCCAATCGATAAATAACAGTATTTCGATGAACGTATAGTTTCTTTGCAGTTTCTGATAACTGGCAATGTGTTTCTAAATAAACGGATAAAGTATGGAGTAGTACTTGATGATCTTTTTTAGACTCGTTGGCAAAAGCTTGGAATGTATCGTCATAAAACTTTTTTAAGTGATCATAAGGAACCATTCGTAAAATTTCTGGTACTTCCTTTGGTTGATAAATCTCAATAAATTGCTTTTTACCTGACATCCTTCCGAAATATAGAGCCTCTGTTGCTTCTTTGTATGACACGGTAACATGTGTAAGTTCTTCAGCATACATGCTTATTCCAAATGAAAGATTTTCTTTAAAATGAATCCCTATTCTCATTTGTAGTTTTTCTAATAACTGAACAAAGTAATCTTCATATTCCTTTCTTGCACCATTTAATTCTAACAAAAAAATGTAAAACTGTTCGTTAGAAAAGAGATGGATTTTTTCCTCAAAGTTTTGTAGCTCATACTCAATGGTATCGTAAATTAATTCCTTTTCAGACTGAAACTGCAGATAAGATTTGTCTTTGTCATCATCATCTATTTGTCCGACAGCACATAAATATCGTTGATCCTCTATTAGTCCGAATTCCTTTCCACGACTAATGATCTCTTCTTGTGTTGAAAATGCATCATTAATGAAATTGGAGAAAAATTCATTTTGTAGGCGCCTTGTCATTTGCTTTAAAGCATGCTCTTTCATTAATTCAAATGAAATAACGTTTGTTGCTTGTTCAATCGTTAAGATAGTGGAACGATCTGTGGGTGGGATGTTACCTAAAACACAAAGATAGTTGGACTGCCTATGCGTGTAAACCGGAAAAATCGTAACTGTGTCTTTGTTGTTATTTAGTAGTGAAAAAGCTGTATATGATGCTTTTGAAAGGTGAAACAGATATTCATTTGCGATTGTATCTAAATACAAATAAATATCTGTTTGCCAATTTAGTTTTGTAAGTGGAAGTAAATGATCATTTACTAAAAATACAGGTGAATCGATAAGGCTGGATAAGTTATCTAAAATTTTATGAATATCCTGTCCATTCATAATTTGATTTGTGAATTGTTGGTGAGCATCCATAGCGTGATGAAGTTCATTTGTTCGAATTTCTAAAATATGACTAAGTGATTTGTTAACAATATCTCCAAGTGATGTATCAACAGGAAGCTCTAGCAACGGAATATTAAGCTTGTTAGCGAGAATGATCACATCTCTAGGAATCTCCTGTAAAAAACGCTTCGTTTTAATCCCTAATCCTGCACATCCTTGCTTCTCCATTTCCTTAATAAGTTCTAGCAATGCCTGAGGGTCATCTTTAAAATGAAAGGCTGTTGTAACAAGAAGTTCGTCTTTTTTTAAAAAGTGAATAATGTCAGGTGCATCCATCATATTAACTGTGTTCACTTCACGATCAGTTCCTTGTTGCCCACCTAGTAATTTTGCTCCGTGAAAAACAGAAAGACTCAGTAAATCAATTAATCTCATAAATGGTCATCCTTTTTGTTAGGTAATTTACTTAGGTGAATCGATTTCATAATGTATTATTTGTTACCAAAAAACGTATGAATTTTACATTTATTTTAATCATGTTTTTATCTGTGTATTGTTTATTAACGTGTTCAAGATGAAGAAAAATGTTCGTTTTTTGATTTAAGAGTCATAATTATGAAATTAACTCAGGTTAAAAAGATTTAAAGTTTATTTGTATAAAATAAACAAAAAATCAATAGATGTTCTACATATATGTGAATGATTTTTATTCATGTCTATTTTAAAATTAGATTATATTACTTTTCGTGTCAATAAATATAACATCATTTAATGAAATAGAATAGGGGGATTGGATTGGTTATGGGAGAGAAAGAATCATCTGCCTTATTCATAGAGATTGAACAGATGGTTGAGTGGCTGGCTCAATTCGGAAGAAGTCAGAGTGGTGGTGTGACAAGATTATTATATACAGATTCTTGGCAGGAGGCTCAATATGCACTTAAAAAGAAAATGGAGCAGCTTGGTCTAATAACAAATTTTGACGATGTTGGTAATTTATTTGGAAGATTAAAAGGAACTCAAGAAGATGCTGCGACAATTTTAACAGGATCACATATTGATACGGTAAGAGATGGTGGGAAATATGATGGTGCTTATGGAATCATTGCAGCTGTAATAGCTGTTCAGCTTTTGCAGGAACAGTATGGAACTCCTAAGAAAAATATAGAGGTTGTTTCTTTGTGCGAAGAAGAGGGAAGTCGCTTTCCGATGACTTATTGGGGATCGGGTAATATAACTGGAGTTAAATCTTTTGATGATATAAGGGATATAAAAGATTCAGAAGAAATTCAGTTTGAAGAGGCGATGAATAAGGCCGGCTTTGGACAAGGTAACTATTTGAGGCCGAATCGTAAAGATCTTGAATGTTTTTTAGAACTTCATATCGAACAAGGGATTGTTTTGGAGAAGGAAGAGATGGCGATTGGTCTAGTAAGTCATATTGTTGGCCAACGAAGATACAATGTTACTGTTTTTGGAGAAAGTAATCACGCTGGAACGACTCCGATGATGTGGCGTAAAGATGCAATGTATGCAGCAGCTGAACTTATTCAAGCGCTTATAGGTCGTGGGAAAGAAACTACGCCTGACTTAGTAGTGACGGTTGGGCAAATAAGTATAAAACCAAACATAGCAAATGTTATACCGAGGGAAGTCACATTTAGTGTTGACATTCGGCATAGTGAAGAGTGTGTGTTAGATCAGTTTTGTGATGAAGTCTTTCGAGAGCTTGAGCTAATTGCGAACAAACATCAAACAAAGCTTACTATTCATAATTGGATGAATGAAAAGCCGGTCAAGATGAGTGAAAAACTAAATAATTTATCTGAGAAGATTTTAGAAGAAGAACAAATTCCTTATAAGTGGATGACAAGTGGTGCCGGTCATGATTCTCAAATTTTCGGTTCATTTTGTCCGACTTCATTATTATTTGTTCCTAGTCAAAATGGAATCAGCCATTCTCCGTTGGAATTTACGAAAACTAAGGATTTGGAAATAGGTATAAAAGTATTAATGAAAGTTTTATATGAACTAGCGTATTAAGGGGGAATCAGAATGAGTGTTTTTCAAGAAATTAATGCACCATTACGCACCATTATGACACCGGGACCGGTTGAGGTTGATCCCAGGGTATTACGAGCAATGGGTACACCTATTTTAGGACAATTTGATCCTGCTTTTACTGAAATGATGAATGAAACAATGGAGATGCTTCGTCAAATTTTTCAAACGAAAAATCAATGGGCTTTTCCGATAGATGGAACATCCCGTTCAGGTATTGAGGCTGTTATGTGCAGTGTTATTGAGCCTGGAGATAAAGTGTTAATACCGATTTTTGGAAGGTTTGGTCACTTATTAACGGAAATTGCTGAACGGAATGGAGCGGAAGTTCATACGATCAATTGCGAATGGGGGAAAGTTTTTGATCAGCAAGAAGTAATTGATGAAATTAAAAAGGTAAAGCCTAAGGTGTTAGCGATTGTTCATGGTGAAACCTCAACAGGGTGTATGCAACCTTTAGATAAAATTGGTCCTGCTTGTCGAGAGCTTGATGTTTTATGTATTGTGGATGCAGTGGCTACAATTGCCGGAACAGAAGTAAAAGTAGATGATTGGAAGCTTGATGCGGTGATTGGTGGGACGCAGAAATGCTTGTCTGTTCCTTCAGGAATGGCACCGATTACGTATAATGAAAGAATAGAAGAAATCTTAGTGAAAAGAAAAAAAGTAGAAAAAGGAATAGCCACAGAAAATGATCATGTAAATGTTGGTCGACCAATTCGTAGTAACTATTTTGATTTAAGTCAACTTCAAGATTACTGGGGAGCAAGAAGACTTAATCATCATACAGAAGCAACATCAATGTTATATGCCTTACGCGAAGGAGTTCGGATTGTCTTACAAGAAGGGTTGTTTGAACGGTTTCAGCGACACCAATTACATGAAAAAGCACTTGTTGAAGGAATAAAAGCAATGGGATTAGAGTTATTCAATGATGTTCCGTGGAAACTTCCGATGGTAACTTGTGTGCGTATACCTGATGGAATTGATGGAGAGGAAGTTCGTTCAATGCTTCTTAATCAATTTGGGATTGAGATTGCAAGCTCTTTTGGTCCTCTTCATGGGAAGATCTGGAGAATTGGAACGATGGGATATAGCTGTCGAAAAGAAAATGTCTTATTTGTTTTATCTGCCCTTGAAGCTGCTCTGATTCGTTTGGGAGCAAACTTACATGTAGGAAAAGGCTTGCAAGCTACGTTGGATATTTATGAATCAATGAATTTAGTAGCTAAATAGAATGGGTGGAAAAGATTCTGGAGAAGAACCAGGATCTTTTTGTTAAATCTAAAAGGGGGATCACTGTGAGAGATCAATGGAATGCATTTTTTGATAAAAAAATAATATTGGAACCAACGAAAGCTGGAGCGCTAAACGGTTTAACGTTTGCTGTAAAAGATGTTATATCGATTAAAGGGTACAAAAATGGTGCTGGGAATCCAGATTGGTTAAAAACTCATAAAGAATCACATGAACATGCTCCAGTAGTTAAATGTCTTTTAGAACAAGGTGCAAAGCTAGTGGGAACTACTCAAACGGATGAAATAATGTACAGTCTAAATGGTGAAAATTTTCATTATGGTACACCGGTAAATCCGAAGGATCCGAGGCGGATTCCAGGAGGTTCCTCAAGTGGCTCAGCTGTTGCGGTTGCAGCTGGTTTAGTTGATTTTGCTTTAGGGACTGATACAGGTGGTTCTGTTCGAATACCTTCATCTTATTGTGGAATATATGGCTTTCGCCCGACTCATGGAGCAATATCGGTTGATGGAGTGATTCCGTTGGCAAGAAGCTTTGACACAGTTGGATGGATGACAAGAGACCTAGAACGATTATGTAGAGTAGGAGAAGTGCTATTGAAAGCTCAAGATACAAGTGATAGTTTTACAGAAATGTTTTTCGCTGAAGATGCATGGAGGCTATTGGATGATGAATATAGTGGGGCATTGTTAAAGACTGTTTCTTCAATGGAACTTCCGACAATAAGAAAATGGGTCAAAATATCGAAAGAAGGATTATCTGAATGGTCAAGTACTTTCAGAGTTTTACAAGGACTTGAGATTTGGAACGAACATGGAGAATGGATCAAAAAAGAAAAGCCAACATTCGGACCGGGCATTTCTGAAAGGTTCCAATGGACCAGTACACTTAACGTAAGTGAGAGTCGGCAACAATGTCAGTGCAGGGAGAATATGAAACAATCAATATCTACGCTCTTAGGAGAAAGTGGAATTATTGTTATTCCGACAGCACCAGGCCCAGCTCCTCTTCTAAATTTGTACGGAGAAAAAGCGGAACAGTATCGAGTGAAAGCAATGAAACTTTCCTGTATAGCGGGGTTGGCTGGCTTGCCGCAGATTACACTTCCTTTAACAGAAGTGAATGGACTTCCTATAGGTTTATCGTTTATAGCAAATCAGTATCAAGATCTTAAGCTTCTTAATTGGGTAAAGAGTATTTCAAGGTAGGGGGTCTGTTTAATGAAACTTGCAACAATAAAGAACGAAGGTGAAGAGTTTGCTGTTATTATTACAGCCGAAAAGGCTGTTTCTATTCGAGAGATTAATAGGGTTCTTGGAATGGGTTGGAGTGAAGATCTGTTTAGTATTCTAGAAAAAAATCAACTTTCTTCATTGAATGACTGGTATAGAAATGGGGGAATGGAAAAATTGGGAAGTTCTTCGTTAATGGATATAGATAACTTGTCATTTGGCCCTTTGTACCGCAATCCAGGAAAGATATGGGGAGTGGGGATGAATTACGTTGAAAAGGCAATTGAATTATCCGGAAGTCCACCAGGGGAAGAGCCTGTTATTTTTATGAAGCCGATTACTAGTGTGATAGGTCCTAATGATCCGATCATTTTGCCGGATCAAGATCAATCTTCACAGGTTACAGCGGAGGCTGAGCTTGGTGTTATTATCGGGAAAATGTGCAAAAATATTAAGGAAGAAGAAGCGCGTAATGTTGTTGCTGGCTTTACAACAACATTAGATATGACGGCAAAAGATATACATGCAAAGGATCCTCGTTTTTTACAACGATCCAAAAGCTTTGATACGTTTTTCAGTTTCGGCCCCTACTTTTTAACGATAGATGAATGTCAAGATTTGGAAAATATAAGAGTAAGCACAAGTATAAATGGTTGTAAGAAGCATCAAAACGTTGTTCGCAACATGATGTTTAAACCTTGGTGGATTGTTTCCTTTTTCTCAGAAATAATGACCCTTCACCCTGGTGATATCATTATGACGGGTACTCCGGGATCGGTTCTGATTCGTGACAGAGATGTTGTGGGATGTGAAATCTCTGGGTTTAAGGAGTTGAGAAATTTAGTTGTGGGAAAATATAGTGTTAATTGATTGGAGTAGGTGTCTTTAAAGAGATACCTGTTTTTTTATGTTAGGATTTGTTACTTTTGAAGAATTGTTAGCGATAATTTTAGTTAAATAATACAAAGAGAACTTAAATAATTCATAGATCCTCTAATGATTTATCTGAAATTCTACTATAAAATGTAATTAGATGTTAACTTTATTAACACGTTTAGTAATGAAGTATTACAATAAGTAGTTTAGATGATAAAGGAGGATCACATGGAAACAAATTATGATTTAAAACCAATCCTAAGTGAAAAGAATCGAATACTAGGCCCAAAAGCTTATGTGGCAATGTGGTGGGGAGACGCAGTTATGGTTGGGTCGTTTATGTTAGGATCAAGCCTTATTCCTCCATTTGGTGAATTAAACTTAACACAAGCATTAATTGGATTAGTTTTGGCGAATTTACTTGCGGCCTTATTATTTGCTTTAAATGGTAGAGTGGGGTGGAAACATGGAATACCTATGGTTGTTCAACTTCGTTCCTCGTTCGGTCCAGTCGGAGCAAAAATACCTTCATTAATGCGTGCAATACCAGCATTATTCTGGTATGGAGTTCAAAGTTGGTTAGGAGCACAAGCGTTAAATCAAATTTTTATGGATATATTCGAGTTTAACAATGTCTGGGTATGGTTCTTTGGTTTTCAGGCTTTACAAATTTATTTATCTGCTAAAGGAATTAAATCAATTAAGTGGATTGAAGTGGTTGGTTCAGTTGTGATTATGTTAGGTGTTGTTTACTTAATTTTCTTATTTTTATCTACATTTGGCTTTGAAGTAACAGAAACGGCTAATGTTGAGGGTTCATGGGGAATTCCGTTTTGGTTGGCTATTTCAGTTTTAATTGGTCAATTTTCAGCTTTATTATTGAATGTGTCAGATTATACAAGGTATTTTCCTAGAAAAGCTTCTGCAAAGACATTTATTGGATCTCATGTAGTAGGTATAGTCCCGCCAATGATTTTGTTACCTATCGTTGGAATTCTTGGTGCAGCTGCTGTAGGAATATGGAATCCAGTAGATATTATATCCGATCATATTTCAAGTATGTTTGCTAGTATCATCATTTTATTGTTTATTGCAATTGCTCAAATTACAACAAACTTAGTTGCAAATATAATGCCACCAGTGCTTGTGGCGATGGACATTTTTAAAATTTCGTGGGAAAAAGCATGTGTAATTGTCGGAATATTAGGTGTAATCACTTGTCCATGGTATATCATGACAGATTCAACGTTTAATCTATTTATTTCAATAGTCTCCGCGTTTTTAGGACCAATTTTTGCTGTGATGGTAGCAGATTTCTATTTCGTACATAAAGGAAACTACAATGTTAGCAAACTTTATGATGTGAAGAATCTATTTCCAGCGTATAAAGGGTGGAATCCAGCTGCAATTATTGCAATTGCTGTAGGTACTTGTTTTTCGTTTATCAATGTTGATCTCTCTTGGTTGCTAGGAATTGTTCCGGCTGGGGTTGTTTATACAGCAATCATGAGACTATGGATAATAAAGCAAGATAAATATGTAAAAGAAGGATTTGAGCAGAGCTTTACACAATCAACTGATATCGAAGATCAAGCGGTGTAATAAAGGCATTGGTGCTTAAGAAAACCTTAAGCACTGCTTTCATTTAAAAGGTAAAGGGGATGAAGTAGTGGAACAGTTAGATCTAATAATTAAAAATGGAAGTGTTGTTCTACCATCAGGTCTAGAAAAAATGGATATTGGTATAAAAGACGGAAAAATCACTGAAATAGAAAAAGCTATAACAAAACGTACACTTAACATATGGGATGCTACTAATCAATACATTTTCCCAGGAATGATTGATGTTCATGTACATTTTAGTGAGCCAGGAAGAGAGCATTGGGAAGGTTTCCATACTGGTTCGCAAATGATGGCTGCTGGTGGTTGTACAACCTATTTTGATATGCCGTTAAATGGAATTCCCTCTACAGTTACGAAAGAAGCTCTTTATGAAAAAGCAAAATTAGGTAAAGAAAAATCTTATGTCGATTTTGGGTTGTGGGGAGGGCTTGTCCCTGGAAATGAATCGGATTTAGAAGAACTGGCGCATTCTGGTGCAATCGGATTTAAAGCATTTCTCTCAACTACAGGTAATAAAGAGTTTGAAGCGGTTGATGATAGAACCTTACTTAATGGAATGAAGAAGATCGCCGAATTAGGGAAAATTTTAGCGCTTCATTCAGAAAGTGCGGCGATAACAAATTGGTTAAAAGAACAGAAGGAACAAGAAGGAAAGATAAGTGCAGATGATTATTTAGAAACACGACCTATTATAGCTGAGGTAGAAGCAGTTGAACGAGCTATTCAATATTCAGAGCTTACAGGCTGTCCACTTCATTTTGTTCATATTAGCTCAGCAAAAGCGATTGAAAAGATTGAAGAGGCTAAAGCAAAGGGCCTAAACATCACAGTCGAAACATGTGCTCATTATTTATTATACAACCATGAACATTTAAGGGAATTAGGTACTGTAGCAAAATGTGCACCACCTTTACGAGAAAAGGAAGAGCAGGAGAAGTTAATTACCTTATTAATTGATGGGAAATTCGATATGCTTTCCTCTGATCATTCTCCATGTCCTTATGATTTAAAAGATCCTAATGTATATAATTTGTTTGAAGCATGGGGAGGAATAAGTGGAGGGCAATTTACGCTTTTATCTGCAATTGAGCTTGCTACTCGCTATCATATTCCCTTTGAACAAGTTGCGATGTGGACAGCACAAGCACCAGCGGAAAGATTTGGTTTATCTAATAAAGGACAGATCAAGGTTGGTGGAGATGCCGACTTTGCTATTGTTTCATTGGAAGACTCCTTCATAGTAACAAAAGAGAATTTCTTTGCAAAGCATAAGGAAAGCTTGTATATGGGGCATGCGTTTCCTTGTAAGATTGTAGGGACAATTAATAGAGGTAATATTATCTATGAGAATGGGAACATTCTAGAACAAGAATCTTATGGGGAATGGATAAAACCTATAAAAGTAGAAGTAAAAACTCCATAAAAAATGAATTTTGCAAAGCCTTTTTTAAAATGATAGAGGTTTTGTTTTTAATATTCTTGAATATGTTTATGAAAAATAAATGAGGAGGGGATTGCATGAGTAAACCAATTGTCGGTTCAAAAACAATGGTCGTAAGTCCGCATTACTTAGCATCTCAAGCAGGAAACACAATCCTTGAAAAAGGAGGAAATGCTTTTGATGCAGCAGTAGCTGTTAGTGCCTGCCTTGCGGTTGTGTATCCTCATATGACAGGACTTGGTGGTGATTCTTTTTGGCTCACATACAGTAAAAAGGATCAAAAAGTACGTGCATACAATGGAAGTGGACGAACAGGAGTAAATGTAACACGTGACGTATATGAAGGGAAAAGCGCTATTCCTACTCGAGGTATTGAGAGTGTGATAACAGTGCCTGGAATGGTTGATAGCTGGGATGCTGTATTAACGGAGTATGGGCGACTTTCGTTAGAGCAAGTGCTGCAGCCAGCAATTGAGTATGCTTCTAAAGGGTTTCCATTCTCACTTGATCAGCATGAGAATACAGTCAAAAATGCAGAAATGTTAAAAGGAGATAAAGATACAGCAAATGTTTTTTTACCCAAAGGAAAGATTCCTAAGGTAAATGAAAGATTCGTACAAGAAAACTTAGCAACAACATTAAAAGAGTTGGCATTATCTGGTAGAGATGAATTCTATAAAGGTGAGCTTGCATACCGACTTATTTCTAACTTAAAAGATAAGGGCGGCAAGCTAACGGTTGAGGATTTGGCTCATCATAAAGGAGAATGGACTGAACCACTTACCTCTACATATCGCGGGTATACTATGTATCAAGTTCCTCCAAACTCACAAGGCTTTGTGGGATTAATGGCGCTGAATATATTAGAAAATTTCGATCTTACTGCTATTTCCGAAGGATCTTATGAATATTATCATTTATTAGTAGAATCATTGAAAAGGAGTTTTCAAGATCGAAATAATCATTTAACAGATCCTGAGTTTTACTCCGTGCCTATAGAAAGATTATTAAGTAAGCAGTATGCAAAAGAGATAGCAGGTGCCATTCAATTAGACCGTACTAATGATATAAAAACTCAATCAGTTGGCGACACAGCTCATGCGGCTGTTATTGATGAGGAAGGTAACGCTGTTTCCTTTATACAAAGTCTTTATTTTGAATTTGGATCAGGTGTGGTTGCTGGAGATACCGGCGTTGTTATGCAAAATAGGGGCTCGTTTTTCTCCCTTAACCCAAGTGATGTGAATTGCCTCGAACCAAGAAAAAGAACCTTCCATACTCTTATGCCAGCAATGGCTCTAAGAGATGGTCAGCCAAGGATTCTTTATGGCACACAAGGTGGTGAAGGTCAGCCGCAAACTCAAACAGTTATCATTACCAGAATGATTGACTATGGAATGAATCCACAACAGGCGATAAGTGAACCTAGATTTGTGTGGGGAAGAACGTGGGGACAACAAACTCAACAGTTGAAAATTGAAGGTCGTGTTAGCATGGATGTGATTGAGCAATTATCAAAAGCTGGACATATTGTTAATAAAGTTGAAGATTTTGCCGGAATTATGGGCCATGCAAATGCAATAGTCATTGATGATCAGGGCTTTGTTCATGGTGGAGTGGACCCTAGGAGCGATGGAGCCGCGATTGGAAGGTGATTTTTAGGAGAACCCGTCTTAGGTAGGACGGGTTTTTTCGAATGTTAATAATTTAACTAAATTGCTAACCATTTGTTTGGTAGAAAAGCATATATATTAATATTTTGAAATATGTATAAAAATGAATCAACTTATGGTCTTTAGAAGGGAGAAGTTAAGTTGTCGTTCTTACATTATAAAAAAGAATATATAAGAGGTGACCTATCTTCTGGACTAGTTGTTGCTGCATTGGTCATTCCACAAGGTATAGCGTATGCATTGATAGCAGGCTGCCACCTGTTATAGGATTATATACAGCAACAATTCCAGTGCTTATCTATTTATTATTTGGATCGTCTCCACATGTTTCAATAGGACCTGTTGCGATGATCTCAATTCTTATTTTCAGTGGTGTGACACCTTATGCTGTTGCAGGTACTCCCGAATATATTCAGTATGTTGCCATATTGACGATTCTCGTTGGTGTTATTCAATTCCTCTTACACTTACTAAAAGTTGGGGTAATTGTTGAACATGTTCCTCATGGTGTTATTAGTGGTTTCACTTCAGGGTGTGCGGTGATCATAGCGGTAAATCAAATAAGCACAATCATTAAAATGCCATTGCATGATCGAGGTAATATGATTACCTCCTTAGGGGTGATTATAACTAATCTAAAAGACATTCATGTATTAACAGCCTTAATTGGCTTTATATCAGTCATTGCACTTATGTTATTAAAAAAATTACTACCAAACTACCCTCAACCAATTTTCCTCATATTTATAAGTACAATGGTTGCTTATATATTAAATGTTTCAAGCAAAGGTGTAGTGCTTATTGGAGAAATTCCAATGGGGCTTCCTCCATTTGTGTTACCTGAATTAAGTTTGGACAAAGTATCTGTGATGTTACCAACTGCTATTGTTATTGCATTTATAGGTTTTATTGAGACGTTTGCTATTGCAAAAGTGATTGCAAAGAAAGAAGGATATTCAATTCGTCCCAACACGGAATTAAAGTCTCTTGGCATTGCGAATTTGATTGGAGGTTTTTTTTCATCAATGCCAGTAGCAGGTGGATTTTCAAGGTCTGCAGTTAACTATAGCTCAGGAGCAAAGACAAAATTTTCTTCTTTTTTAAGTGCAGGAATTGTTATAGTTACGTTAGCGTGTTTTACGTCATTGTTTGCTTTTATTCCAAAAGCTGTTCTTGCCTCTATCATTTTAGTGTCAGTTATAAAATTAATCGACGTGAAAGAGGCGATCTACTTACTTAGAACCAATATACTGAATGCAGCTATACTTCTTTTAACTTTTTCAGTAACGGTTGTTTCAGGCCCTAAATTTGGACTGGGCATTGGAATATTCCTCTCTATTTTGTCTGGTATTCGCAAAGTAAATATTTCATATAGTATTCGTTAAACATAACTTTTCTTTATGTAAGACTTTTAACCAAACCATCTTCTTATTATACTAAGACTATATATACTTAAAGGATGGGTTTTCATTGAAAATAGATCATATTGATAGAAAAATACTTGAGTTACTCACGATTAATGGCAGAATGTCTTATTCAGATATCGGAAAAGAACTAGATTTGTCACGGGTATCCGTTCGAGAACGTGTAAATCAATTAATAAACAATGATGTAATTGAAAAGTTCAGTGTTGTGATCAATTCTGAGAAGATGGGCAAAAATGTTTCAGCTTTTTTTGAGGTTGACTGTGAACCGGCTTATTTAGTTGAGGTCGCTGAAACATTGGCGGATAATCCCTGTGTCTCAAGCTGCTATCAAATGACAGGCCCTAGTACACTACATATGCATGTGTTGGTTGATGACTTTGTCGCATTAGAAAAATTTATCAACAATGAATTATATGCACTTGAAGGAATTACCAGAGTGGAAAGTCACATTTTACTAAGACGTTTTAAAAGTAGAAGTGGGATGAAGTTATAATAAAATTTGTAAAGAATGACTTTTGAAAGAAACTAGCAAAAAGTCATTCTTTTTTGTTGAAATTTTTCTGGGAATTGTATAGAAAATTAACTTTATATGGTTTATAATCATAAATATCTTCCGTTTGTTAATTTAATATAAAATAATAACTAACAAATGATAAGGTTGATTGCATAAATGGTAAGATCCACCATAAGCATCGTAAAGGAACATTTAAATGAAAAAGGGGAGAATAAATAGCGAGGGGAATTACATTGAAAATTAATGTAGAAGGGTGATTAAAAATGACACAGCTGCAGCTATTTTTAGCTTTTTTTCGGGTTGGAATGCTTGGGTATGGCGGTGGTCCTTCTTCAATACCACTTGTTCATAAAGAGGTGGTTGAAAAGTACAAATGGATGAATGATGATGAATTTGCAGATGTGTTAGCTCTTGGGAATACATTGCCTGGGCCTATTGCTACAAAAATGGCAGGATATATTGGTTATCGAGTCGCGGGAATATTAGGTTTAATAAATGCTACACTTTCTACGATTCTTCCTACTATTGTGTTAATGATCGTTCTTTTAACAACAATTAGCTCTGTCAAAGATTATCCATGGGTTCAAGGAATGACAGCAGCAGTGGTCCCCGTCGTAGGAGTCATGTTAGCTACTTTAACTTGGGACTTCTTTAAGAAATCTCAAAAGTCACTCGGCTGGATAAAAGCATTAGCACTTATATGTGGTAGTTTTCTTTTAATGGAGATTCTTGGAGTACACCCTGCCATTTTAATTGGAGGACTTTTGCTCGCGGCGATATTAAAAAAAGATAAAAATCCAGATAAAGATCGGGCGGTTGAAAGGGGGAGTGCTTAGTGCTTTATTGGGAGATTTTTCTTGCCTTTTTTATACCTGGGATTTTAGGTTACGGAGGTGGTCCGGCATCCATCCCGCTTGTTGAAAATGAGGTAGTGGATCGATATGGCTGGATGAACGTAAATGAATTTAGTGAAGTGCTTGCGTTAGGAAATGCTCTTCCAGGTCCAATTGCCACTAAGATGGCTGGTTATATTGGGTACCAACAAGGGGGAGTGTTAGGAAGTCTTGTTGGGATTTTTGCTACAGTTGCTCCTTCATTAATTTTGATGATCGTTTTATTAGGGTTTTTATATAAGTATAAGGATTCTCCAAAAGTAAAAAGAATGACAACATTCATTCGCCCTACAATTGCAGTGTTATTAGGGATGATGGCATTTAGCTTTTTCTTTACCTCATATCAAGATACAGGAATATGGCAATCGCTCTTTCTGGTTGCGATCAGCTTATTATTGTTAGAAAAGCTGAAAGTACACCCTGCATTAGTTATCGTTGGTGCGATGGGATATGGAGCTGTTTTTCTAGGGTGAAATACTTCACTTGTTAGATGAATTTCACCCCATGCACATAAAGAAGCTAATATGTATTCTAAGCTTTTACCACATCCACTTTTGGGGGAATTTGCTGGTAATAGGATCACTTAACAATCACGATCTTGATGTGATTATCATTGGTGAACCAACAGCAGCGGCGGTGCTAGAAAGAGTAACTGAATAAAAGATTCATCATGTTATTCCTAACAAAAAAGCTTCAAATTCCTATAAAAGGAACTGAAGCTTTTTCTATTCCCTAATTAACGGAAGAGTGCAACAACGAAATGCTCCACCTGATTTTATAATCTCTGTAATATCAACCTCTATAACATGAAACCCCCGTTCACGTAGCTTCTGATTAACACCTTTATTAATTGGTAAGCTTAATACTCGCTTTTCTCCTATCGATAAAACATTAGTACCTAAAGTTGCTTGTTCTTCCTCTGTTACCTCAATTAAGTTATAGCGAGATGATAACAGTTCTACCTTGTTCTTTTCTATTTCGTTAGGAAAAATTAAAGCATCCTCCGGTGATAAGATATTAAAAACACAATCTAAGTGTAAATATTTATCTGTAAATGGAACTTCAATAACGTCAAAAGTGGGTAACAGGCTTTGTAAATGCGAAATAGCATTTACGTTTGTTCGATTACTTACACCAACGTAAATTGTGTTTTGATCGATAAAAACATCGCCACCTTCGATTTTATCTCCAATCAAATTTGTGTAGGTAATTTGCGCCTTTTCTAGGTAATCGATAAAAGATGTTTCTTCTCCTTTTCTCACATCATGAGCCATGTCTGCCGCAAAAACTTGATGACCTAGTACAAATCCGATATCACGGGTGAAAACCTGTTCGGGAAAGTCTTTTCTAGGTGTAAGTAAGATTACTTCCACATCGTTTTCTTTTAATGTATTAACTAAGTCTTTATGTTGCTGTTGAGCAAGTTTTGTGTCGATATTTTCCTCTAAAAACCTTTTTTGGATTTCATTAATTGGTTCTTTAATTGTCATGAATTCTGGTGAACATAAAACCACTTTTTTTAGAGTGTCATATTCCGATTTACAAGAGCATTTTATGTAATCAAGATTTTCCATGTTATCCTCCTCATTTCATTCTTAATGTGTAATATTCCCTAACTCTGAAAATTATTAAACGTCTGCAATTTAATCAAGCTTAGAAAAAATAATAATTTTTTGTTGTACAAATAAAAAATCTATGATATATTTCTTTATGCAAGGTTAGTGCAAACGATTTCGCAAGCTGTTGCACACTATCTCATAGATGAATTCTCTTTATAACCTTTTTATTCGTTATGAAAAAATAGATTAAAAGGTTAAAAGTAAGAAACTCTATGATTTTTTATAAGAGTTTGTGCAAACGTTTCCTCACTCACCTGAAACAGCGCAAGAGCGCAAATAAATAAAACGGGGGTAAAAACAATGGGAAGTAAAAAAGTATTTTTAAGCTTTTTCTCGATTCTATTTCTTGTAAGCGTTGTATTAGCTGGTTGTTCCGGCAGTGACTCTTCTTCTGAAAAAGAAGGATCAGGTTCTGAAGGAGATCAAGTAACTCTAGATATTTTCCAATTTAAAGTAGAATTCAAGGATCAGTTTGAAGCAGTAGCAGAGCAATACCAAGAAGCTAATCCAGGGGTAAAGATTAATATCCAAACTGTAGGTGGCGGAGAAGATTATGGTGCAGCGTTAAGATCTAAATTTGCATCTGGTGACGAGCCTGCAATTTTCAATATTGGTGGTCCGACTGACGTAATTGACTGGGAAGATAGCTTAGCTGATTTAACTGATTCTGCTGCGGCTGGTGCGGCACTTGAAGGTACACTTGACGGTGTAACGAAAGATGATCAAGTACTAGGCTTACCATTTAACCAAGAAGGTTATGGCCTAATTTATAACACTGAAATTTTTGAAAAAGCGGGAATTAACCCTGCAGATATTAAAGATATGGCTTCTTTAGAAGCAGCTGTTAAAACTTTAGATGAAAAGAAATCAGACCTAGGTTTAGAAGCAGTATTTGCATTACCTGCAAAAGAAACTTGGGTAACAGGTTTACACTTATCAAACGCATTTATTTCTCCTGAATTTGATGGAAACGTAACAAGTGCATTTGAATCTAAAACAGTTGATTTTAAATATGGCGATGCAATGAAAAACTTTATTGATCTTCAAAATAAACACTCAGTTCAACCTGTTGTAAGTCTTGATTATTCTCAACAAGTTGAAGAATTATTCTCTACTGGAAAAGTTGCGATGATTCAACAAGGTAACTGGGTATATGGTTCAATTTCTGGAATTGACGAAGAGCTAGCAAACAACAAGGTTGGGATCTTACCTATCCCTGTTCCAGGATACAAAGAAGATGCGATTCCAGTAGGAGTTCCAATGTACTGGGCATTGTTAACAAGAACAAAGATGAAAAAGTAATCGAAGAAGCTACAAAATTCCTAGATTGGTTATATACATCTGACGAAGGTAAAGAAGTTGTACTTAATGATTTCAAATTCGTTCCAGCTTATGAAGGCTACGATGCTTCAAAAATTACAGATCCACTTTCAAAACAAGTCTATGAGTATGCAGAAGCAGGAAAAACAATTGGATGGGTATTTATGGGTTATCCAGCAAACTGGGGTCAAAATGAGCTTGGTGCTAATATCCAAAAATATTTAGCTGAAGAAGCTACTTGGGAAGAGATTGTTGAAGATTCAAAAGCTGCTTGGGCAGAGTCTAAAGAATAAGGTGGAGATGGATAAAGCAAAGTAGCAGATTGTTGCTACTTTGTTTTATTAATCCATGTAAGGAGTGGCTTTGTTATAAGCTGCTCCATAAACAAAGGTGCCTATAACCTTCGTTTATGGAGCGACTTATAGATTGAGCGCTTGACTACTACATTAAAAAGCAAAAAAGTGTTGGAGGGATTCACATGATGCGTACTCGGGATCTATCATATTGGTTATTCTTAGCACCTGTCCTGTTTGCATTGGCAATGGTTATAATCATACCTTTACTAATTGGTGTTTATTATTCATTTACAGATTGGAACGGTATTAAGATTGGTTCATTTGTTGGACTTGAGAATTATATTGATGCTTTTAAGGATGAAGAATTTCTAGCATCACTTTGGTTCACAACGAAGTTTTCCGTTGTATCTGTTTTATTAACAAATGCTATTGGATTAGGTTTAGCGTTAATTGTAACAACAAAAATTAAATCAAGTAAGTTCTTAAGAACTATTTTCTTTATGCCTAACTTAATTGGTGGATTAATTTTAGGTTTTATCTGGCAGTTTATTTTCATTAAGGTATTTGCCGGAATTGGAGATGTATTAGGTATAGAATCATTAAAAGGCTGGTTATCAACGACAGAAACTGGATTCTGGGGATTAGTTATTTTAATGAGCTGGCAAATGTCAGGGTATATCATGATTATCTATATTGCTTACTTAGAGGGTCTGCCAAGTGAGCTCCTTGAAGCTTCTGAGATTGATGGAGCAGGACCTTTCCAACGATTCAGATATATTATTTTCCCACTTGTTGCACCAGCATTTACAGTAAGTATGTTCTTAACTCTATCAAACTCGTTTAAGCTATACGATCAGAACTTATCCTTAACTAGTGGTGGACCGTATAATTCAACACAAATGGTTGCGATGGAAATCTTTAAAACAGCTTTTGGTGAAAGAGATATGGCTTACGCTCAAGCAAAAGCAGTTGTCTTCTTTATTATTGTTGCTGTCATCTCATTAACTCAGGTGTATATGAACAAGAAGAAGGAGGTTGAAGTATAATGAGAAGCAAATATCAATTTCCTGTTGAAATCTTGGGTGTTGTTTTAGGGATTATCTGGTTAGCACCTTTTTACTTAATGATCGTTAACTCGTTAAAAACAAAGAGAGAAATCTTTACTGATGTATTGAAGTTACCGGAAGAGCTTACACTTGATAACTATTTCCAAGCCTTTGAAGAGCTTGACTTTATTCAAACATTTTTCAACTCATTACTTATTACTGTGATTAGTGTTGCGATTATCATTATTTTCTCATCAATGGCAGCCTATGCACTTTCAAGAAACAAGAGCAAAACAAGTACAATTCTTTTTATGCTATTTGTAGCGGCGATGTTAATTCCTTTCCAGTCGGTAATGATTCCGCTTGTTACTGTGTTTGGACAAATCGAAATGTTAAACAGAGTTGGATTAATCTTCATGTATTTAGGTTTTGGTAGCAGTTTATCGATTTTCTTATTCCACGGTTCATTAAATGGAATTTCTAAATCATTGGATGAAGCTGCAACAATTGATGGATGCAATAAGTTCCAGGTTTTCTGGTACATCATTTTCCCAATATTGAAGCCTATTACTGTAACAGTCGCAATTCTAAATATCATTTACATTTGGAATGATTACCTATTGCCTTCATTAGTTATAAATCAAGAAGGACTTCAAACAATACCATTAAAAATGTTCTTCTTCTTTGGTGAATATACAAAGCAATGGCACTTAGCTCTTGCAGGCTTAACAATTGCGATTATTCCTGTTATTATCGTGTATTTCTTCGCACAACGTGAAATTATTAAAGGAATCTCCGAAGGTGCAGTAAAATAATTGAAGTGAAAGAAGAAAAGCGTTTCCATTATCCTTCTCGACGTATTATGATAGAAATAAGAATTGGTGTTTCTAACACCTGCAATTAGTAAGGAGGCAGCAATGATCGTAACAATTAAAGATGTTGCAAAACGAGCGAATGTAGCTCCTTCAACTGTGTCGAGGGTTATTGCAAACAGTCCTCGTATTAGTGAGCAAACAAAAAAACGAGTTCGAGAAGTAATGGAGGAACTGGGATATCATCCAAATTTTCAGGCGCGCAGCTTAGTTGCAAAAAGTACTCAAACAATCGGTGTGGTTATGCCAAATTCAGCGTATTATGCCTTTCAAAATCCCTTTTTCCCGGAAGTATTAAGAGGGATAAGTACAAGCGCACATGAAAATAAATATGGAATTTATTTGTCTACAGGATCTGATGAAAACGAAATCTTTAATGAAGTTGTATCGATGGTCCAAGGTAGACGTGTTGATGGCATTGTCCTTTTATATTCAAGAATTAATGATAAAACAATGAAATTTTTACATGACTCAAATTTTCCTTTTGTTGTTGTGGGGAGACCTTTTGAAAATGAGGAAAGAATTTCATTTGTTGATAACGATAATATTTATATAACAAAACAAGTAACAAAATATTTAATTGAACTTGGGCACCGTCATATTGCATTTGTTGGAGGTAGTCTTCATTTTGTCGTAACCATTGACCGTTTAAATGGATATAAGTTGGCACTAGAGGAAGCTGATATTCCGTTTAATGAAGAATATATGGTCCATGAAGAATATATTAAGGAAAACGGGAGAGAAGCGATCAGACTTCTTATGTCCTTAGACTCTCCACCAACGGCACTTGTGACGCAGGATGATTTAATTGCATATGAAATGATTAGTCATTTAGAGGATATGAATGTAAGTGTTCCAAATGATATCTCTATTATAAGCTTTAACAATTTAATGCTATCTGAACATTCAAAACCGCCTTTAACTTCAGTTGATATTTGCATTTATCAACTAGGCTTAGAAGCAACAAATTGCTTAATTGAAAAAATGAACAAACCAGATTCTTTGCCGAAAAGAATTACAATTCCTACTAAATTCATTGAACGTAAATCATGTAAAAAAAAGAAATAGGATTATTGTAAAAAGGATAATTGATCGCAATGTATTGAAATGTGTACATACATTTGATCATTTGTCCTTTTCTTTTATAACATGAACGGTTCTGCATTCACATAATAATAAATGTGTATGCCTCATGATAATGGAGAAACTAGGAAAATGAACTGTAAAGAAAACTATGCCCAAAATTAATGCGCATAAGAGAGGAAGTAACATGAACAAGATATGGTGGAAAGAAGCGGTTGCCTACCAGGTGTATCCTAGGAGCTTTATGGATTCAAATGGTGATGGAATTGGTGACCTTCAAGGAATGATTTCAAAATTAGATTATATTAAAGATTTAGGAATAGATGTTATATGGATTTGTCCAATGTATAAATCGCCTAATGATGATAATGGCTATGATATTAGTGATTATCAAGACATCATGGAAGACTTCGGAACGATGGAAGACTTTGATCAGTTGTTAAAAGAAGTTCATAACCGAGGGATGAAATTAATAATCGATTTAGTTATTAACCACACAAGTGATGAGCATCCTTGGTTTATTGAATCACGCACATCTAAAGATAGTGAAAAACGTGATTGGTATATTTGGAGAGATGGTTTAGGCGGAAAAGAGCCGAATAACTGGGAAAGTATTTTTAGTGGTTCAGCATGGGAATATGATGAAAAAACAGAGCAATATTACATGCATATTTTTTCAACAAAACAACCTGACTTAAATTGGAGAAATCCTGAAGTTCGCCATGCCCTATACGATATGGTCAACTGGTGGCTTGATAAAGGAATAGATGGTTTCCGTGTTGATGCAATTAGTCATATTAATAAAGAAGAAGGATTAGTGGATATGCCAAATCCAGAGGGACTAAAATATGTACCTTCCTTTGATAAGCATATGAATGTTAAAGGTATCCATACCTACCTGCAAGAATTAAAAGAAGAAACGTTTTCGAAATATGACATCATGACTGTTGGTGAAGCAAACGGAGTCAAAGTTGAAGATCACGAAGATTTAGATCAATGGGTTGGAACGGAAAATGGTAAATTTAATATGGTGTTTCAATTCGAGCATTTATCATTATGGAATGCTACAAAAGAAAATAGTTTAGATATTTTAGGACTAAAAAATGTTCTAACAAAGTGGCAAAAAACTCTCGAAAATAACGGATGGAATGCCCTTTTTATAGAAAATCATGACCAGCCACGCCGTGTTTCAACTTGGGGGAATGATAAGGAATACTGGTATGAGAGCGCTACGGCACTTGGTGCTATGTACTTCCTCATGCAGGGAACTCCATTTATTTATCAAGGACAAGAAATAGGGATGACAAATGTGAAGTTCAATTCGATTGAGGAATATAATGATGTTGCCGATCGAAATATGTACAGAATTAAGCGTGAAGAAGGCGTACCACATGAAGAGATTATGGAAGTAATTTGGTCATCCAGTCGTGATAACTCAAGAACTCCGATGCAATGGTCTGCCGAGCAAAATGCAGGATTTACAACAGGAACACCATGGCTTGGTGTAAATGAAAACTACCGTCATATTAATGTTGAAGTACAACAACAAGACGAAGGATCTATTCTACATTTTTATAAGAAAATGATCAAGATTAAAAAGGAAAATGATGTGTTTACGTATGGAACATATGATTTGATCTTAGAAGATCATCCACAAATTTATGCGTACACACGAACATTAAAGGATGGAAAAGTTGTTATTCTCACAAACCTTACGGGAGATTCAGCTACTTGGGAAGAAGATCTAGAATTTAATGTTGATTCAAATCAGCTGTTACTTTCCAATTATGAAGTAAAGGAACATCAAGCAATATCAAAATTTGAACTGAAACCTTATGAAACAAGAGTTTATTGGGTTTAATGTATAATGAAGGCATATTACTTTTAGTGATATGTCTTTTTTATTGTTTTAGAATAATCATTTAGAAATGATGGTTGTAAAACTAATGGAGTTAGTTTATTATAAAACTAATAGTATTAGTTTTAATCCTAATTTAGTAAAGGAGAGGGATCGTAATGAAGGTAACAAAGGTAGGGAATGTTTATCAATTAACGTTTTTACCAGGCTTCTTTCCGGTAAACTGCTATATGATAGAAGAAAGTTCAAGCCTTACACTAATTGATGCAGGCTTCCTAATAGTTATAGAGGGATTGTTAAGATAATTGATTCCATCGGTAAGCCACTTAAAAACATCATGTTAACACATGCACACGGAGATCATGTAGGTTCCTTAGTTGAATTAAAAAATCAATTTCCAGATATACCTATTTCTGTTTCAGAACGTGACAGCCGATTATTAAGAGGCGACACATCTTTAGATAATGATGAGCCACAAACGCCAATAAAAGGTGGTATTCCAAAGAATATTAACTTAGTACCTGAACAGCTTTTAAAGGAAGGAGATCAAATTGGCTCATTAGTTGTTATTACAACACCTGGGCACACACCTGGATCTATTTCCTTTTTTGATACGCGTGATCAAGCAGTTATTGCTGGAGATGCCCTTCAAACTAGAGGAGGGATTGCGGTAAGTGGTCAGATTCGTCCGTTCTTTCCGTTTCCTGCATTGGCAACATGGCATAAAGAAACATCTCTTGAAAGTGTGAAAAAGATTAAAGCATTACAACCTCGTTTGCTTGCTGTAGGTCACGGTGAAATGATTGAAAATCCAGCAGAATCTATTCAGCTTGCTATTGATCAGGCAGAAAAGAAATTAGCAACTAATTAAGAAATAATGGAAAGGTAGAGACGTATGCCTAGAATGGGACTTGACTTACAAACAATTTTACAAGCTGCAGCAGAAATAGCAGATGAACAAGGAATAGAGGCCGTTACGTTAGCAACTTTGGCTAAAAAACTTAATGTTCGTTCTCCTTCTTTATATAATCATATCGAAGGGTTAACAGGACTTCGAAAAAAATTAGCTATTCATGGTATGGAGTTACTCTATAACAGGCTAGCCGAAGCTGCAATTGGTCGGTCACAGGATGATGCGGTTCATTGTGTTGCCGATGCATATATTGCATTCGCACGTAAACACCCAGGACTTTATGAATTAACATTAAGTGCATCAGATCCAGATGACCAAAACATTCAACTGGCAGGGAAAAGAATTGTTGACTTAACTGTTCAAGTATTAAATGGGTATGGACTTGAAAATGATGAAGTCATTCATGCTGTACGTGGTATCCGAAGTATATTACATGGCTTCTCTTCACTTGAACAAAAGGGAGGATTCGGATTACCACTTGATCTTGATGATAGTCTACATTTATTAATTGATAGTTTTTTAGCTGGTATTCATAAAATGAAAAACGGGGGATAAGTTGTTAGAAACGAAAAAAAGTAAATCGGAGATAAATTTGAATAATCGAAGGTAAAAGTCTAAAAATCGGAGATAAATTTGAATAATCGAAGATAAACATGTTGTTCATCATTTTTTAATAGTCATAAATATAAAAAATCCAAACTGTAACTTCCTCGTGAACCTCAAATCATACCTTGTGCAAGGTGACAAAGGTCTGTGATAACATAAAAGCAATCAAAAAGTGAATAGTAGTATTAGCTAAGATTCACTTTCGAGGGGAAGTTAGTAAATAATGAAGCAACAGCATGATTTTACGAACGGAAATATTGTTAAGCAAATATGGACTTTTTCACTTCCAATTATGCTGACAAACTTATTGCAGGTATCTTATCAATTTATCGACAGCTTATGGGTGGGAAATTTACTTGGTGCCACTGCATTAGGTGCGATTGCTGTATCGGGAACAGTCATTTTTACGATATTATCGTTTATTATTGGCATAAATAATGCTACATTGACCATTCTTTCTCAACAAAAAGGTAAGCAAAATGAAGCAGGGTTAAAAAACTATATTAACGCCTTTGTCGTTGTCTTGACAGCTATGTCGGCTTTGTTGGGTGTAGTCGGCTTCATTCTATCTGAAGAGATTTTAAAATGGCTTTCAACACCACCGGCAATGATTCCGGAAGCAACTGCTTATCTCCAAATTAATTTTATTGGAATACTTTTTCTATTTGGTTATAACTTTATTAGCACCGTCTTAAGAGCATTAGGAGATAGTAAAACACCGATTCGATATGTCATGATTGCTGTGATATTAAATGCAGTGTTAGATCCACTTTTCTTGTATGTGTTTGATATGGGAATTGAGGGAGCTGCTTATGCGACGATTTTATCTCAGGGGATTTCATTTATATACGGTGTTTTTGACACAATAAAAAGAGGATTAATTCCATTTATTTTTCCTAAGTTGCCTACAGCTGATGAAGTGGCGACCATTATGAAGCTAGGGCTACCTTCAGGATTGCAAATGACTGTTATATCAGCGGGTGTGATGGCAATCATGAGTGTTGTTAACTCGTTTGGAAGTGATGTTGTAGCAGGCTTTGGTGCTGCACAACGGTTAGACAGTGTGATTATGCTGCCGGCGATGGCACTTGGAACAGCTGTAAACAGCATGGCAGGTCAAAATATCGGGGCCAATAAATGGAGCCGTGTTCATGATATAGCAAAATATGGTGTTTTATTTAATTTGTTTATTATGGTTATGATCAGTACAACTGTATTTTTTTGTGCTGAAATGGCTGTTAGACTTTTTATTAAAGAACAAGATGCTTTACTATTCGGAAAAGAATATTTGCGTATTATTGCCTTTTTCTACCCATTTTTAGGTATTAATTTTATCTTAAATGGCATTGTGAGGCTGCAGGTGCCATGTTCCAAGTACTAATATTGAATATTATTTCTTTCTGGATACTAAGGTATCCCCTTTCATATTTTTGTTCCTTATGGCTGGGTGACAAAGGAATTGCCGTTGGAATGGGGGTTAGCTTTGTGATAAGCAGTGTGATTGCGTTTGGATATTATAAGTTTGGGATATGGAATAAAATAGAACTGAACCTTCAAGAGTAGCTCAAAAATAATTCATCTTAATCTTGACACCGCGAAAAATACTCGGCATAATAAATTAAAATAAAATGGAACGTTATAAAAAGAGGACCAGTATGCGGGGACTTATCAATTCAGAGAGTGAAGTTTAGTAGCTGAAAGACTTCATATTGAAAAGCCGCAGAACCTACCTTTTGAGTCCTGTGCAAACATAGGCGCATCCCTAGCGTTATAGGGTTAAGTGGGATGTTGAAAAAATATCCAACCAAGGTGGTACCACGGAAGCAAAGCTCCTTTCGTCCTTATTATATAGGGATGATTGGGGCTTTTTTGTACAATCAGAAAGTATATAATTTTTCTGACGAAGATAGAAGAAAAATGCTTTCGCCATTAGGATTTGGCGATAAGACAAATTATTCTAATTGAACGAAGAAAAGTGGAGGAGAAGAACATGGATAAAAAGCGAATTGTTGTCAAAATCGGAAGCAGCTCTTTGACAAACTCAAAGGGGCAAATTGATCATGAAAAGTTTACTGATCATGTTCAAGCTGTCGCAGCATTACGTGAGGAAGGGCATGAGGTATTATTAGTTTCATCAGGTGCTGTTGCAGCAGGCTTTGCTCGTTTAGGTTATCCAACTCGTCCGTCCACGTTAAAGGGAAAACAAGCTGCTGCAGCTGTAGGCCAAAGCTTGCTTGTTCAATCTTATATTGAACAATTTAGTCAATTTAACATTGTTCCAGCCCAAATTCTCCTTACACGTAAAGATTTTTCAAAACAAGAGCGTTATAAAAATGCCTATGCCACCTTAACTGAGTTGTTAGAACGGGGTATATTACCGATTATTAATGAAAATGATACGGTTTCAGTTGAGGAGCTTACCTTTGGTGACAATGATATGCTTTCCGCCCTTGTTAGCGGTTTAGTCCATGCAGATCAGCTCATTATCTTAACTGATATTAACGGACTGTATGATTCAAATCCTACTAAAAACCCTGATGCCAAAAGAATTGATTTTCTATCAGAAGTAACCGATGAGATGCTTAGTGCGGCAGGTGGCTCAGGTTCTAAGGTGGGCACAGGTGGAATGAAATCAAAACTAATGGCAGCCAAAACAGCGATATCACTCGGTGTTCAAGTATTTATTGGGTTAGGTAAAGGGAAAGACAAGCTTGTAAACATTATCAATGGACAAGGAAATGGTACTTACATTGGTAAGGATGGATTGCAATCGATCAATAACAGTCGTCAATGGATCGCCTTTCATTCTGAAATATCCGGAACTATTTATGTTGATAAAGGTGCTGAAGATGCCTTGCTTTATAAAGGGAAAAGTCTTCTCCCAGCAGGTATTTACGATATAAAAGGGTCATTTCAAAAAAATGAAGTTGTAGAAGTAGTCGGCCCAAATGGCTTACTTGGTAAAGGAGAGGTTCTTTTTTCATCAGGTGAGTTAAAAGCAGCAATGGGAAAAAGAAGTGAAGAACTAAGTAAAGATGTTCTGTCTTCAATAGTGGTCATTCACAGAAACAAATGGGTAAAAGCATAGGGAGGTTGTAAAAAATGGGTGAGGTTTTAGTGAAGGGGAAAGCGGCAAAGGAAGCTAGCTTTGCATTGGTTGATATTTCAACAGAGGAAAAAAACGAAGCATTAGCTAAAATTGCCGATCAATTGATTGTAGATCAAAGTTTTATTATAGAAGAAAATAAGAAAGATCTTGAGGCCGGAAAGCAAAATGGATTGAATGATAGTGTGTTAGATAGAATTATGTTAAATGAAAAAAGAATTGGTGATATGGCTGAGGCAATTCGTTTATTAATTGATCTGAAAGATCCAGTCGGTGAAGCGATTGAAACAATTGAAAAAGAAAATGGTCTGCTTATAAAGAAAAATCGAGTCCCAATTGGTGTTATTGGAATGATATATGAAGCAAGACCAAATGTAACAGTCGATGCTGCTACGTTGACTTTGAAAACAGGGAATGCTGTAATTTTACGTGGCAGCTCTTCAGCTAGCTTTTCAAATCAAGCCTTGATGAAATCAATTCATAAAGCGCTTGAAAAAAGTAATGTTCCAATTAATGCGATACAACTTATTGAAGACACAAGTAGAGAAACAGCAAAAGAGCTATTTCATCTTAAAGAATATTTAGACGTTCTTATTCCACGTGGAGGAAAAAATCTAATTGATACCGTCGTGAGAGAAGCAACAGTACCTGTATTAGAAACAGGTGCAGGAAACTGTCATGTGTTTATTGATGAAACAGCTGATTATAAAATGGCTGAAAGCATTGTAGTTAATGGTAAAACTCAGCGTCCGTCAGTATGTAATGCAATTGAAACTATATTAATAGAAGAAAAATGGTTTGCACAACATGGTAAAGATCTTTTAGAAAAGTTAGCTAATCTCCAGGTTGAAATTTATGGAGATGAGACTGTTCGAAGTGCCTTTAACTCCGCAAAACTAGCTACAGAAGAAGACTGGTACACAGAATACCTTGCATTATCAGTAAGTGTGAAGGTCATTAAAAATGTGGACGAGGCGATTTCTCATATTAATAAATATGGAACAAATCATTCTGAAGCAATTGTGACAAAGAATGAGGAAAATGCAACAAAGTTTCTTAATAGAGTGGATGCTGCAGCTGTTTACCATAACGCTTCAACACGTTTTACAGATGGATCTGAATTTGGTTATGGTGCTGAAATTGGAATCAGTACTCAAAAGTTACACGCCAGAGGCCCTATGGGGTTACAAGCATTAACATCTAGCAAGTTTTTTGTTTATGGCACAGGTCAGATTCGGAATTAATAGAGAAAAGAAGAGGTGCCTAAAAATGGCACCTTTTATGTTAATTCTGATACTTAAAGAATCCTTCTCCCGTCTCAACACCAAGTTTTCCTTTATCAATATATTCTTTTTTTAAGTGTTTGGCGAGCTTAGCATACTGCTCACTGCCTGTAGCCTCAGCTTTTCCTTGTGCAATATTATATGCAGTTTTGATTCCAACAACATCTAAAATAGCGAATGGTCCTTTTGGTGAACCAGTTGCAACCATCCATGTTTTATCAATTGTTTCAGGATCTGCCACTTCATTTACTAATAGCATCTGGGCAGCCTCCAATAATGGGACTAGTAACGAATTCAGTATATAACCAGGTTGTTCTTTATGTAGAGGTAAAGCAACCATTTCAATCGCTTCTGCAAATTCAATCACTTGTTGAAATACATTCATATCTGTACCTGGATGTTTCATAATTTCTGCCGTGTTGTTAATCCAAATCTCATTAGCAAAATGTAAAGCCAAGAATTTTTCTGGTCGTCCTGTTGCTTCTGCAAACATACTTGGCAAAAGTGTGGATGAATTTGTTGCAAAAATTGTTTTTTCTGGAGCCACTTTTCCTAATTCTTTGTAAAAGTCATTTTTAATTTGTACTACTTCAGGTATGGCTTCAATAACTAAATCCGCATTTGACACAGCTGTTGATAGATTAGAGCTAAACGAAATATGGTCAAAAGCAGCATTTACTTCTTCCTCAGATGCTCCTAAATCTTCTTGATAACGTTTTGTTAATTTTAGTATTCTTTCTTTGGCTTGTTGAGTCGCTTCATCATTAATGTCATAAACCAATACCTGAAAACCCTTATATGCTGTTTGATAGGCAATTTGACTTCCTAAAACCCCAGCACCAGCAACTGTAATATGTTTGAAGTCCATCGTACTCCTCCTTTTTTCTAATACAATCGTCTATATATAGTATAAACAAAAATTGAAATAGGATGATATATTTGAGCCGTTTACAAGCTTCAGTGTATACTAAGCAAATAACTCAATTGCATTAGGGGGAACAGTATGGACTTCAAGCCAAAAGCAATTTTCTTAGATATGGATGGTACCATTTTAAACCATCAAAACTTTGTGAGTGTTAACACAAAGGAAATCATTGATACTATAAGACAAAAGGGAATTTATGTATTCATTGCAACAGGGAGAGCTGTTGATGAAATCGAAAGAGTAGTACCCGAAGGATTTGAAGTAGACGGAGTTGTTACATCTAATGGAATGTCAGGGTATTTAGGTGAAGAATCTCTTTTTGAACATTCACTTGAGCGTAAGTTAGTTAAGAAAATTATAGAAAAAGCAAGAGAACATAAAATATATTATGAGCTTTTTCCGTATGGATCTTCGCGTGTAACATTAAAACAAGATCAGGAGTATGTAGAAGCCGAGATTAGTGGTGATAAACCTGAAAGTGTCGGAATAAATGAGTGGCTTTCAAGGCAACAAGCGATCAAAGAAGAAATTGAATGGGCAGAAAAGATAGAAGGAGAAAAATTCTCTAAATTTTATTTTTTTGCTAAATCAAAAGAGCAAATTAATAAGTGGAAAGATGAGCTTGATGAAATAAAAAAAGAGATAGACTTTACTACCTCCATTTCATCTCACCATAATGTTGAGGTAATGGTGGCGAATGTAAACAAAGCCACAGGCATTCAACAAATGTTAGAGAAATTTGGTGTGTCTGTTGATGAAACTCTTGCAATCGGTGATAGTGACAATGACATACCAATGTTAAAGTTAGTAAAATATCCAGTGGCAATGAAAAATGCATCAGATCACATTAAAGAGCTAGCTGTTGATGTAACTGAGTACACTTGTGATGAAGATGGGGTATATCACTATCTAAAATCTAAATTTGAATGAAAAGAAATAGGCGCATTTCCAGATTGAAATGCGTCTATTTTAAGAAAATAAAAGGAGATTGATATTTATGTCAGGAACTATAAGAGAACATATAAAACCGGGAATAAAGGTGAATGTCGTACAAAAGCAAGATCAGCGTACAGGAAAATTAACTGAAGGAGTTGTTGCGAAAATTCTAACAAACTCCCCATCTCATCCGCATGGTATTAAAGTAATGCTTGAAGGTGGCATTGTGGGAAGAGTAAAAGAAATTATTAATTAAACATCATATGGAAATTTTTTATTAGTCTTGGCTCTGTTAAATATTGTAAAATACAAATTGAGTATTTTCCAAATAATTTACATTTAGTTCAGGCATGATAAAAATAAAAAGTAAGGTGAAGTTATGAAGTACCACCATAATCCAATGCTTACATCAACAGAGATATCTTTTTTATGGACCACATATATACAAGATTCTCTTGCTGTCTGTTTGTTAAAGCATTTTAAATTAACGAGACAAGATCAGGATTTGGATCCATGTATTGAATACGGCCTAGAGGCTTCAAACGAACATCTTATGAAACTAAGAATAATATTTGAAAAGGAGAGATTTCCTGTTCCAATTGGTTTTAAGGAGGAGGATGATCTTTATAGTAATGCGCCAAGATTGTTTCCAGATATGTATATGTTTAGATTGCTTGAACATATGGCACGTGCAGGATTAACAAATTATGCAATGGCTAGATCTACTACATATCGAAAGGATATTAGAAAATTAGCGAATGATTGTTTGACCCATTCAGCCAATCTCTATGATTTAGTTATAGATGCTTCTGAAAACAAAGGAATATTAGTAAGAAGCCCGTCAATGGCATATCCTGAAAAAAACGAATTTGTTCAAAAAGCAAAACTCTTTACGGATGGTTTTCTTGATGAAGATCGACCACTATTAAGTGTGGAAATATCCCACTTAGGAACAAATATTGAAGCTAGCTATACTGTAGCAACTACTCTACTAGGCTATGCACAAGTTGCAAAAGATCATAAACTAAGCCAGCTTTTTGCTAGAGGATATGAAATTGCAAAGAAGCATGCTGAAATTTTTTCATCAATTCTTCGGAAAGAAACAGTTCACTCGCCAGCAGATTGGGACAGTTCAATAACTAGTACAACAATCCCGGGTTTATCTGATAAATTAATGACAAATCATATAGCATCAATGATAAGTATCGGTTTGAGTAACTATGGTACAGCTGTAGGGGCGAGTCTACGGAAAGATCTTGTTATACATTATGGAAGGCTTTCTCTAGAACTGGGTAAATATACAGAGGATTTAGCTGAGAAAATGATTAAACACGGATGGATGGAAAAACCACCGCAAATTATTAATAGGGAAGAATTAATAAATAAAGATTGAACTTAAAAAAAGTCCTCCATGTAATCACTTGGAAGACTTTTTTAATATCGTAATCTGGTGTGAAGAAAGATAGTGAAAATTTTAACTATTCAGAAGGAGAATTCAATTGGTTTCGATTGAATAACTTTTCATAAAGTACTTGAAATCCATACATCAGTATAGATTTTACTAAAAATAAAAGAGAAAGTTGGATTCTTGAAAGTCTTACAAGAGATACATATCCAATTTTTTTAAACAAGGATATTGCTAAGTAAGTAAAAATTGAGTCAATGATGATATTTATAAAGATATATAAGTTGAATTTTCCAAAAGTGTATTTAAAAACCCATAACGAGCCTATAAAGAAAGGTCCAATTATTAATGGTAGCTCAGCTAAAACATTAGGCTTTACCGAAAACGGAAACCACCACCATTTTTTCTTTTGTGCTAACGATCCTTCTGTTAACAGGTATAAGCACATAAATAGAGAACCTGGGAGAAATCGTTTAACTGTTTTTTTATTTAATAAAGGTAAAGAAAGCCAAGGTAATATGGTCATTAAGGTGATGTACAGTCTAGTGTGCCGCATTTATAAACATCCTTTTCCTTATTCGTATATCATTATTTTTCCAAATTTAAATGAGATTATGTAAATATTTGAAGATCAAATCATTTCTTTCACTATTTTATCGTAGATATATACATAATAGGGGAGGGAGTAGTATGAATGATAATTTGATACCCGTGTGGGATGAACATTTGTTTTGGTTAGAGGTTCTGCAAGATCATGCCTATTTTGTTAGAGATCATCTGTCCGTGAGTGAAGCTGAATATGTTCGTACATCTCAGCAGTATATTTATCTTTTTGGGGAACTTATTACCTTATTAAATTCAATTCCACGAAAAGGTCTTTATTATGATGAAGTAATGATTTCTTTTGCCAAAAGAGCGTGGCCGGTGGTAAAAGGTTATTTTGAGTTTGAGGGGAACCTGCAATCACTTAGAATTGATAATAAAGTAAATTTAAATTTATCTCCAACTTATTTAAATGGTACACTTGCTGAAAATCAGGAATATTTACGTATTTTGACTTTCCTAGTACAAGGAAAAGAACCTGTACCTCTTCCATTAGCAGATTTAATGGATTTGTGGTTGGAAGATCAACTAGGACATGTACTTCTATTTGAAGATTTATTAGATCCGATAGAATTAATTGCAACTAAGCAGGCGGAAGCTTATATAAATAGGTATCAAGCATTTATTATTCAAAATCGGCATTTGAAAGGCTATTTACGATTTAAGGAACCGAATTTTGCACGGCAAAGAGAATTTGCCAATGATGTAGGGCAAACGACGATTGAGATGAGTAAGTTTATTTATAGTATGGTGATTAAATATAAGGAAAACAAACTTTTGAATAAAACAACACTTCGTTTTCTAGAACATCATTTTCCTGAAACCTGTTATTTTATTAAAAAGTTAAGTTATTATTCACCAGGATTAAGTGACGAGGCTAGTAAATGCTCTCTTAAGAGACCATCTTATTCATAAAAGGGCTTAGTGGAAACTAAAGTTGCAGTTATAGTAAAGGATGATTTTTTAAACCAATAGCCAATTCAAAAGAGCTAGTACAAATTCGTACTAGCTCCCTTTCATTTAATAAACTTTATCACCATTAAAAATTGAGTTCTTCACAACAACATAATCCACGTGACGAATAGCGTCTAAACTAGTGCCGCCAGCATATGAGATAGAAGATTGCAGGTCTTGCTCCATTTCAGTTAATGTATCCTGTAGTGCACCTTTGTGTTCTACATACATTTTTTTACCTTCAACATTTTTCTTTTCACCTTTTTGAAATTCAGATGCTGAACCAAAATACTCTTTGAAAAGCTTTCCGTCTTTTTCGATTGTTTGACCTGGTGATTCTTCATGACCAGCAAATAGAGAACCAATCATCACCATTGTAGCACCGAATCTAACAGATTTTGCGATATCACCATGTGTACGAATACCACCGTCAGCAATAATTGGTTTACTTGCTGCTTTTGCACACCAGCGAAGTGCTGCTAATTGCCAGCCACCAGTTCCGAATCCCGTTTTGATTTTTGTAATACAAACTTTTCCAGGCCCAATCCCAACTTTAGTTGCGTCAGCACCTGCATTTTCTAGTTCTCTTACTGCTTCAGGAGTACCAACATTGCCAGCAATGACAAAGCTTTGTGGTAAATATTCTTTAATATGTTTGATCATCTTGATTACCGCGTTAGAATGACCGTGGGCGATATCAATTGTAATAAATTCTGGTACAAGCTTTTCCTCAGCTAATTGTTGAACGAAATTATACTCTTCATCTTTCACTCCAACACTAATTGATGCAATTAATGCACGCGATTGCATATCTTTAATAAAATCTTGACGTTTCTCTGGCTCGAAACGATGCATTACATAAAAATATCCATTTTCAGCTAAATAAGTGGCAATTTTCTCATCGATAATTGTTTGCATATTTGCTGGAACAACAGGTAATTTAAATTTATGTCCGCCTAATGATACAGTCGTATCACACTCAGAACGGCTATTAACCACACATTTTGCAGGAATTAGTTGTATATCTTCATAGTCAAATACGTTTTCCATTGTATAACACCCCTAAATACGAATATTAAAAGTTTTTACTAATATAATTGTTCGTCCCTTAGGTAATTTACATCATTTTTGAAGGGATGTCAAAGTTTTTTAAAGCATTTTCATTAAATTCAAGTAATTTTATATTAAATTGGCTTTCATAAGTAGTGAAAATAATAAAACCTCACAAACTTCAATACTTTGTTTGTGAGGTTTTATTGCCTAAGTTTCAAAATGTAAGAACTTACATTTACTATAAAGATGTCTTACTCATATACAGTACATACGTAGATCGATCTTCATCTATCTCTGCAGAAATCTTTTCATACTCTTCATTTTGAATCCATAAATAATCATTTCCAAGAAGTGATAATGCTTCTTCATGTGAATATAAATCATATGTAAAGATGAGGGGTGACTCACTGAATTCTTTGAAGTCCCTGACTTCAAGTGTAACATGTGAATAGCGATCAGCTTGATCAAAAACATATTCATCAGTGTCTTCTTCGACATAAATGACATAATATTCTTCTTCAAGGCTTGAGGAGGTTTTTTGATAAACCTTTTTTCCTTTAATAAAAAAATCACATAAACGACGACAGTAGATTTCGTATGGATCAGCAAACTCATAATGATATAAAGCTGGATATCCATTGCGTTCATCATTTAGACGATATTCCAATTTATAACTTTTTTTCATATTTACCTCCAAATTTGTGATTGTTTTTACTATACTATAAAAGGATAGTTCATGAATGGGGAATTTTCCAAAATCTTGTCAAAAATATATTGATACAATTCTTTTGCTTTTTAAGGAGGGGTGTTTTCTTGAGTAAAACAAGTAAGCTATTAACTGGTATTATTTCTGCTTCGATGATTACGGCAGCAGGTTGTGGAAATAACCAATCATTACCGCCTGTCCCGAAAGATTCAGAATGTGGTGATTGGGAATGGGAAGCGGATGAAGGTGTCTGGGAATGTGATGACGACTATTCTTCACATTATGGCCACTATTATTATGGTGGTAAATATTATTCTACGAAAAGTAGCCTTAAATCCAGCTCTGCATATAAAAGCTATCAGTCTAGCAGTTCATTTAAAGGAGGGGCTCTAGTTCGAGAACTTTGGAAAGGGATCTAGTGGAGGATTTGGGGGTAATGTCTCAAACATTTAACCTAACAGAACATCAAATTAACCGAAAAAGATTGTATCAAAAACTCGATTCCTTCTGGCATGACCTTTATGAAAGTGAATATGCATTATATGATATACCCCTTATGACAAGTGAAGAGATCGAGGAAATACGCCTAGCCACAAATCGTATTGGCCATATTTTTTTGAAAATGGGGAATTTACTTAGAAGCTCTCCTGATGAATCTTTGCTTCAGCTTGATATTCCAAAGAGAATGCTGCCGTTCATTCGCCACCGTGCTCTACCAATTGATACAGTAATATCCAGGGTAGATTTAGTCAGAACAAGTGAAGGTTTAAAGGTACTTGAGTTAAATAGCGATACACCAACATTTGAAAAAGAAGTGTTTGATGTGAATAGCTTTATATGCCAAGAATTTGGAGTTGGTAACCCAAATGAGGGGTTGTCCGAAAAGCTTGGAAATGAAATGAGAAAAGCGTTAGCTGAAGCCTTACATCGCAGTAAACATGATGAACCTCCATATATTGTCTTTACCTCCCATGAAGGACATGAGGAAGATAAGTTCACAACAATATTTCTAAAAGATCTTGCAAATGTAGGTGCTAATTATGTTCCATTAAATAAATTAAGGATTCAAGAGGGTGAAGGGCCTATATGATGACGAAGGAAACAGAATCGATGTATTGTATCGTCAAACCTACCCGTTGGAGCATTTAATTGAAGATGTGAGTGAAGAGTCAGGAGATCCGATTGGGGAGCAATTACTTCAACTTGTTTGTTCCAATAAGTTGATTATGTTAAATCCGATTTCCGCGTTTCTCCTTCAATCAAAAGCAGTTCAGGCAGCTATTTGGGGGATGAAGGAGCTTGATTCTCCTTATTTTACCGAAACAGAAAAACAATGGATTTCTCAATATTTTTTACCAACATACCTTGAAGAAGATATTTTTATTGAAAATGGGATGAAATATGTAAAAAAACCTAGTTTTGGTAGAGAAGGAGATACAGTTTCTGTCTTTCAAGGCACTGAAAAACTATTTGAGGACAAACATAAAACGTATGAGAAATCTCTGCCAGTTTATCAAAAATATGTGGATCTTCCCTCTCAACAGATCAAAACGGTGAATGGGATTCTTGAAGGAAAAGTATTAATTGGAAGTTTCCTTATTAATGGAAAAGCGAGTGGAATAGGACTAAGAGCAGGCAAGCAAATTACAGACAATAATGCCTACTTTTTACCTTTAGGAATAAAAAAAGGAAGGGAATGAGAAGATGACATTTTTAGATTTATTTTTATCAACGGTTTCTTATATTGGATTAGCTATTGTTTTGTTGATCATTGGGATTATTTTGTTTGAAGTAACAACAAAGAACAAAGAATTTGAACTAATTAAAAACGGGAATAAAGCAGCTGTTTATGCATTTGGTGGTAGAATTTTAGGGCTTGCAATTGTTCTTTATTCATCAATCTCTAATTCTGTTAATATCTTTGATATGGTGATTTGGGGAAGCGTTGCGATTGTTATGCAGATTATTATTTTCTATTTAGCAGAGCTTTTAACACCAAAGTTTAATATTACAAAAGCAATCGATGATGATAACCAAGCGGTTGGATTATTTTTATTATTTTTGTCGATATCAATCGGACTTATCATTGCTGCATCGTTAACATATTAATAGAAAAAAGCGGGGGAACTAAGGTTTTTACCGCTTTTTTTGTTGTTTTGCAAGTTGTTTTACAAATGTCCTAAACTGACACTTTATTGTCAAAAAAATACCCTAATAAAACCAAGCTCCTAAGCGTATTGTTATGTGAAGGGATTGGTTTTTTTATATTAGTACTAGGAAGTGAGTTAGGGTAAGTGTTTTACTATAAAAAATAGAGGGAAAGGTACAACAGTAGTTTCGCTCTTTTACAACATTTTCTGTTAAAATAAACCAATAAGCCTCTTACATAATGAGGTTATTACTCGTATACATTTTTCTAATCTTTTCGAATTTATACGAATTTTACTTCAGTTTAAATTTAAAAGGATTGCAGGAGGAAAATATGACAAGAGAAGATCAACTAATTGAAAAATCATTTTATGAAACATTTTTATCTGATGGTGATAACAGGCGGCCATCACGGATCCTTGGTCAGGCCTATTTTGAGGAACAAAATCGAGAAGAAAGCTTCGATTTGTCATATATTCGTTTTGCTCAAGGAGAAATCTATTTTCATGATTTGGATTATGAGGCTGCTATCTTTAAATGGGAAAATATTAAAAATGAGTTAGAGCCTTGGGCGAAAATGAATATAGCTGATGCCTACTCTCAGCTTGGATTGTTATCGGCAGCAGAGGATATGTATAATTCGATTGAGACAAATGAAGATACATTAAAAAGCGAGGTTGCTTTAAAGCTCTTTTTTCTTTATAAGGAAAGAGGAAAAATTGACCATGCTTATGAAACTATTAAAAAAGCGGTTTTATTGGATCCGGATTATCCGAATGTAACAAGAGTCGCACGCGATTTTTACGAAGAAAATGAAGATGATGAGAATGCTGTTAAACTAGCTGTTGATGAACTTATTCGTACCGAAAAAGAAGAATGGTTTTCAGTTATTACCTCATATGTAAAAGCAGGAAACACCAAAAGCTTTTCACCAGATTTTTTTGCAGATGCTTTACTTACCATTCATGACGTTAATAAACAGTCCTTCATCTCTTTTACTCATGCATTATGGAATAGTTATAGAAATGAAGAGTCATATCTACAATGGATCAATACAATTAATGAGCTATTTATGATTGTTCAACATGAAGAGGAGTTTGAGTGGAATTCAATTGTTCAACTTTATGAAAAAACATTTATTGAATTAACAGATGGACGCTATTTTCTGCAAGACCTTCAAGTAGTAATCCCTAATCTATTATCCTGCTGGTTAAAGCTCTCAACAAGAGAAAATGGCTTAACCCCAGCTGCCACTGTTTTAGCCTGGAATGAAATTTTTCCTGGGCACATTATTCAGGATAGTATATATCGTGCAGAAGCAGTTATTTTTGAAGTGGAGAACAACCAAAGTGGATTGCAACAGGCTCTACAATTATTTAAAACTGTGAAAAAATGGGCGGAAGGACACTCTCTTGCTGTTGATTATAAAGCGGTATGGTGGTTGGAGGAATTACTTAATTCGAATATTAAGCAGCATTTCTTACTTGCAGGATTCGAAGGTAGTGGAAAAACAACATTTATACACTCACTATTGGGTGAAAAACCGTATAAAGGTACAACAGCTTCTATGGTCGTTTACCATGATGATGACGAACTTTCTATTAGTCAGATTACAAGTACAGGACATCGTTTTCTTGAAAATCAACGTGAAATGCTTGAGGAGATGGAGGAAGCTTCTTTATTTCAAGTAAAGCAACCATGTATCTTTTTACACGAAAATCAATGTGCCATTATTGACACACCATCATTAAACGGCAGTTTTAGAAATGAATTTTTTGACACATTATTGTTAGCGGATGGAGTATTTTTTGTTTTGGACGGAGCTGATCCTCTTTCAGATGAAGAGTATAATGTATTATGTCAAATGAAAAAATTTGCTCCAGATATAAAAGTTCATTTTATTTTAAATAAGGTAGATTTAATTGCGAGTGATGCAAATACACAAGCAACGATTAATGATATAAAAAGAAAAGTGGTAAATATTTATCCAGAGGCAGATATTCTTCCATATTCTTCATTGCATCCATTTAGTCAGCAATCTAGCAAGCTAAACATGTTTGTAAACACACATTATCCTTTTGATATGAAAGAAAAGCCAAACAAAAGAACAGCTAATGTGTTAACGTTAATTCGACATGTTCTAACTGATTTGCTTCATAAAAGAGAAGAAATGGAAAAGGGCTTTATCTATTCCATTCAATGGAATGAAGACATTTTAGGAAGATTAAAAGGCTTGAGTCTAAAACTAACAGATCTTCAACATGAAAAAGTGGAGACAATTATTGCTGCATACAGAACCTTACTAAAAGAAAGCAAAACAGAGTTAATGGAAACCATTCCAAGGCTGTTAAAGAAAGCTCAGAATATATTAAGGAAGATAGTGATTTTAAACAAATTCATTTAAACTTAAATGAGAAGATGAATGAAAAAATACAGTCGTATATTGATGAAACACTACTTCCTACCGTTTATCATCAGCTGGATACCTGGGTATCAGCTTCTCACGATGAATTTCTTGAAAGTCAGTCTTTCTTAGTTGAGATGAGTGAAACGTTCAATGACATTTATCAAGAGAAAAAGCTTTCTTTACAGTGTGATTTTGCACTTTTAGATGATTGGCGTCGAGATTTAGACAGAATGACAGGTCGAATTCAATTTGAAAAAGAAAACATTATGTTAAAGAAAAAACCTGCTCAGTTAATATTAAAAGGTGCTGGCAGGCTATTGGGTACAATGAATCAAAGCAACAATATGCTCTATAATCAATACAAGAAATATGTTGAAAATGAAACATATGAAGAAGTAACAGCCTCTATTGCGAATAAATTATTTTTGCCATTTGAATTATTTGAAAAGGGCTTAAGTCAAGATGTTTCATCCTTTTTCCAAGGTGCCATTCAAGAGGTGAAGGATACGATAGCTGAAACAGAAACCATTATCCAAAATGGAAAAGAAAGCTTGGATAATATGAGATCAAATCCTGAGGTCTTTTATGATCCTTTAAAATTATTTGAGATAAACTTACTTCAGCAGGAATTTAGCCTGCAAGCTAAGAAAGATTACAGTCGAACAGGTTGAAAGTAAATGAGACTATTCCTTAGGGAAAGTCTCTTTTTTATGCAAGATAATTGAGAAAAGAATATAATGAAGGTAACATGATTTCATAACAAACAAGGCACGTAAGTCATAACTACCTGAGGAGAGTACATATATGGTCAAACATAAAAAGATTAACTTAAAAATTCCCCTTCTAATCATGATTTTATTAATGATTGTGGCTTTTATTCCAACACCGTACTACCTTTACCAACCAGGTTCGATCGAAGCATTGCAGCCAAAAATTAAGATAGAGGATGGGTACACTAAGGAAGATGGAAGCTTTCATTTAACAACAATCTTGTCGGTCAAGGCAATGAATCCTTACATATTGGCTTATGGGTTAGTAGCCCCACATACTGATATTGTAGAGGAAGAGGATGTTAAGGGTGATTTAACAGATCAGGAGTATAATAGATTACTCGAATTTATGATGAAGAATTCCAAGCAAAATGCGCTAGTTGCTGGTTTTAAACAAGCTGGAGAAGAGGTTAAGATTGATTATCATGGAATATTTGTTAGTGCAATTTTGGCAGACTCTCCAGCAAAAAATGTCCTTCAAGTAGGAGATGTTATCACAAGTATTGATGGCAAAAAAATGTATGAGGCAACTGAATTTATTTCGTATATAGAACAAAATAAAAAGGAAGGTGATCAAGCGACACTAACAATCTCTCGCGGAGGAGAAGAAATAAAGAAAACAGTTAAAATGGTGAAATTGGACCCATCAACTAATAAAGTGGGAATTGGTATTGCCCCAGAGGAAGATTTTACGGCAACTGTTTCTAGAGAGGTTGAAATTGAAAGTGATGATATTGGCGGTCCTTCTGCAGGTCTTATGTTTTCCTTGGAAATCCTCAATCAGCTAGTAGCTGAAGACTTAACAAAAGGTTATAAAATAGCTGGAACCGGGACAATTGATCATAACGGAAATGTAGGTCAAATAGGGGGGATCACACATAAAATTACAGCAGCCTATGAAGACGGAGCTGACATCTTCTTTGCTCCGAAGGACATAACTTCCTATGACCGAAATGAACAAGAGGTTATAGCAGAGGTGGAGAAGAATGGCTATGAGGTAGAAGTTGTGCCAGTAGCAACATTGTTTGAAGCTGTTGAGTATTTAGAGGGGTTAGAGGAGAAGAGTTAAATATGTTTTGTGGAAGAAGCCTGGTTAGGGCTTCTTTTTTAGTTTTTAAACTAGTGGTTAAGTCGAAATGGGGAAGTGTCCGGTCGAAAAGAAAAGCGGTCAAGTCAAATCGAGAGTTGGTCACGTCACATATGAGGAGTCACGTCAAAAGTGCATTTGGTTAAGTCAAAAATACGAAGGGTCCGGTCGAAAAGACAAGTGGTCAAGTCAAATCTTGTGTTGGTCGTCACATATGAGGGGTCACGTCAAAAATGCAATTGGTCAAGTCGAAATTGAGAAGAGTCCCGTCGAAAAGACAAATGGTCAAGTCAAATCTTGTGTTAGTCACGTCATTAACGAGGAGTCACGTCAAAAGTGCATTCGGTCAAGTCAAAATTGAGAAGGGTCCCGTCGAAAAGACAAGCGGTCAAGTCAAATCTTGTGTTAGTCACGTCACTAACGAGGAGTCACGTCAAAAAAGCAATTGGTCAAGTCGAAATTGAGAAGAGTCCCGTTGAAAAGACAAATGGTCAAGTCAAATCTTGTGTTAGTCACGTCACTAACGAGGAGTCACGTCAAAAATGCAATTGGTCAAGTTAAAATAACAAAAGGTCCCGTCAAAAAGACCTGTGATCAAGTCAAATTGCATATTGGTCACGTCACATTCCAAGCAACCTCGTCTCAGCCTCCAAAAAGATACAAACAAGCCTTACCACCTTCAACTCTAATCAAAAAATTCAAACTCTGCATAAAAGTAAAAAAACGCCCTAACTAACAGTCAGAGCGTTCCATTGCTTTAAACAATCACAACACTAAAAATCCAGTAATTCAGGTCGTTCACAAGTGCTTTCCATTTTATAATGAGTGCCGTTGCTAGATGAATCGTGGAATCCATGCATAGCTTCTAACACATGATAAGCTAAATCACCATTTGCCCGGAACTTACCTCCATGTAAAATGGCTTTTGCCATGTCAGCTACACCCAGGCCTCGGCTGTTTTCGATATAGTCAGATGTTACTGGTACATCAGTGAATTCTTTTTCACCACGTTTTCTAATACGCACTGGTCCTCCAAATGTATTTGGATCAGGAACAAGTAGGGTACCTTCACTCCCGTATATTTCAATTGGGGGAAGGGAGGTGCCGCCCATTGCATCGAAACTTGTCGTAAGAGTTGCAACAGCACCAGATGCAAAATCTAAAACACCGGAAATATGTGTGGGTGTTTTGACTGTCAGCTTTTCACCTGATTTTGGTTCACTTGTTATGATTCGTTCGGAATAGCTAATTCGGCTGAACCTGAAATCCTTTCAATTGGTCCTAAAAGAGATACTAATGTTGTTAAATAGTACGGCCCCATGTCAAACATTGGGCCACCTCCAACATCGTAGTAAAACCCAGGATCTGGATGCCAGTGTTCGTGGCCGCGGCTTATCATAAAGGCAGAGGCTCCAATTGGTGTTCCGATTTCTCCTTTCTCAATAAGAGAAATACTTGTTTGAATACCGCCTCCTAAAAATGTATCAGGTGCACTTCCAACTAAGAGATTGTTTTTCTTTGCTGTTTCTAAAATTTGCTTTCCTTCTTCACGAGTTATGCTAAGGGGTTTTTCTGTATACACATGCTTGCCAGCCTCAAGTACTTGAATACATACAGAGGCATGAGCTTTCGGGATCGTTAAGTTTATCACTAATTGGATCTCAGGGTGATCAAGTAACTCTTGAACAGAATAAGCATGAGGAATCCCGAATTTTGCTGCTTGTGATTTGGCGCGCTCTTGATCTAAATCAGCACAAGCAATAAGGTCAAGATGTTCAAACTTTTTACAGTTTTCCATGTAAATGGAGCTGATATTGCCACAGCCAATTAATCCGATTTTTAGCTTTTTCATTTAGAAACCCTCCAGAAATTAATTAAACTATTGACTGTCTCCCATTCCAGTGTATTTACGACTAATTCCATTGCTAGACAAAACCAACTCTTCAGTACGTTTTTTACCATCGGCTGCCCATAAAAAACCTTTTCTCATGATTTGAGTAACCTCTGGCATGGAAATTATATTGGCTTTATGACCTAAAGAATTATAAAATACATTTCCCTGTCCCCAACGTTTCGTCCAAACCACCGGCATATCTACTGCTTTGTTTGTTGAGTGGGGACCATCAACAACTGGAAAACGTGTTGTAGCCAGTACTTCAACAGCTGGATCCACATGAAGATAATACTGTTCACTTACTACTTTAAAATCAGAAAGACCTTCTAGTAGAGGACTTGTCGAGTGCTTGATGTTGACCATATATTCAACACCATCATTACCAGGATGTGCTACCCAATTTCCACCGGTCATAAACTGCCAGTCAACATTATTACGAAAAGAATCACACATTCCACCATGACATCCGGCTAAACCAACACCACTAATAACAGCATCTGAAATATTGAGAACATATTTCTTATCTATTTCACCCATTGTCCAATGTGGAACTATTAAGTCAAAAGATTTTAATTTTTCTGGATCTGCGTATGATTCAAGGGAAGAAGATACTTCCACTGAGAAATTTTCTTCTTCGAGAATGGTTTTGAAAATTTGAGCAACTTGCTCAGGTTCATGTCCATCCCAGCCTCCCCAAACAATTAATGCATTTTTGTGATTACTCATACTCTTTTCTCCTCTCTATTAAACTTCAGAAACAGTTACCCATTGTCGTTTTTCAATGGATAAGTCGACAGCCTCTAGAACTTGCTGACATTTCACACCATCGTGGAAATTTGGAATAGGCTGACGATCTTCCTTGATTGCGTCCATTAGCTCTACAATTTCATGGATAAATGTGTGCTCATAACCAATTGTATGTCCAGGTGGCCACCAGTTTTCTGCATAAGCATGGGAAGGATCTGTTGCTAAAACACGTCGGAAGCCCTGTACATCATCTCTGTCTTCAGTGAAGTAGACTTGTAATTCATTCATTCGTTCAAAATCAAAGATAACACTGCCTTTGCTTCCGTTAATTTCAAATGAATTTGTACAGCGATGACCTGTGCCATAACGAGTTGCTTCAAAGCTGCCTAATGCCCCATTTGTAAAACGTGTCATAAACAAGGTTGCATCATCAACCGTGACCTTTCCTTTTTCAGTCTGAGTTTCACCTTTTGAGGAAAGACCAGATGTATTTGTTGGGAGAGGTCTTTCTTTAATAAATGTTTCACTCATCCCGATTACCTCTGTCATGTCACCAATTAGGTAGTGAGCTAAATCAATTAAATGTGCTCCTAAATCTCCATGTGAACCTGAGCCAGCTATATCTTTTTGAAGTCTCCAGGCAAGAGGGAAGGTAGGATCAACCAACCAATCTTGTAAAAAACAAGCACGATAATGATAGATATCACCTAATTTGCCTTCATCTATTAATTTTTTTGCAAGCATAACAGCAGGAGCAAAACGATAGTTAAAGCCGACCATATGCTTAACACCTTCTGCTTCAACAACCTCAAGCATTTCACGAGAATCTTTTAATGTAAGCGCTAACGGTTTTTCGCAGAAAACATGTTTTCCTGCTTTAGCTGCAGCAATGGTTATTTCTTTATGTACATCACTAGGTGCATTAATATCTATTAAATCAAGATCGCTTCGTTCAATTAGTGTTTTCCAGTTCGTTGTATATTCCTCCCAGCCGAATTGTTTTGCTGCTTGAGCGATACCTTCAGGATTGCGTCCACAGATTACCTTCATTTCTGGCTGGATTCTATTTGGAAAGAAAAGAGGAAGATCACGATAAGCATGACTATGTGCCTTCCCCATAAACTTGTAACCAATCATCCCAACTTTTACTGTCTTCATAACATTTCCCCTTTTCAAAGTTTGGTAGAAAACAAGTTATTACGTTGATCACAATTAGTGTCATTTCCGAGGTGAATGGAGGAGAATATGTTTATATGACACTAGTGTTATAGTGAGGATTCTCTTTCAATTAAAGTGACAGGCAGTTTCAAACTTGTTTTTTCATTGTCACCATGCAAAATACAGTTTAGTACCTTTTCTGCAGCCAGTTGCCCCATTTCATATAAAGGTACATTTACAGTACTTAATGGGGGAGAGGTCATTCTCGAAATTTCTGAGTTATCGTAGCCGATAATAAAATAATCCTTTGAAGCTAGTAAACCTCGTTCATTCAAGCCTTGCATAAGTCCAATAGCCATACGATCATTTGCTGCAAAGATTGCCTTTGATGTTTGCAGGATAGGGTAAATTTGCTCAGCAAGCTTATAGCCACTTTTTCGACTATAATTTCCTTCAAAAATAAGGTCCTTATTAAATGGTATGTCTTTATCTCGTAATGCTTTCCTATAGCCTTCAAGTCGATCAAGACTATTTGAAAACTCTTTTGAACCATTTAAAAAGATAACTCTTTCAAATCCTTTGTTGAGTAAAGAAGTTGTTGCTTGATAACTTCCATCTACATGATCTCCATCAATAAAGTGAAAGGGTTGTTCTGAAAAAGTTTGATTAATTAAACAATATGGCAAATGATGTTCATGTAGATTATTAAGAGCTGTAATATCATTTGGAGTATTTTTAGCTCCTAGAATAATGCAGCCGTCTACTCGTTGAGATTGAAAAAGCTGAATATAATCTTTTGGTTGTTCAGGAGTTTGAAATAATAAGAGTAAGCCATAACCAGATTCTCCTAGTTTTGCCCCAATTCCACTAACTAACTCTGAAAAATAGTGGGTAGACATTAAGTTAACCTTAGGTAAATAAGGAACAATTACTCCTATATTGTTGCTTTTTCCTTTTGCAAAATTTTGTGCAATAACATTAGGGTGGTAGTGAAGCTCTTTTGCAGCTTTCAGCACTTTTTTCTTCGTTTCTTCTTTCAATGGAGCTATGTTGTTAAAGACCCGTGAAACAGTGGCTTCAGAAACACCTGCTAATCTTGCAACATCTTTTCTATTAGCTAATTTATTCACCCCCGTATAAATTATGTACACGCGTTCATTTTCTCTGTTTCTAGATGAAATGTCAATGAAATCCAGGAAATTAAAAATAAAAATAAAAAAAATAAAAATTTTAGGTTTAACATGTTTTTAGTAGGGTATATAGCAAAAGACAGTATCCCCCCTGATACTTTCTATATGAAAAACTTGAGGAGCCTTCATACATTGTATGGAGGTTTTTTCTATATTTATGGGTTTAATTACCTAATTTGGGAAATGGTGTTGAAATATAAAGCGGTAGGTTTTATACTTGGAAATGTAACCGGTTACAAAAATACCGATCGAACATGAAAAGTCATCTCCAGGGAGAATGGTACATGGTAAAAATGCGTGATGTAGCAAAGTTAGCAAATGTGTCAGTCGCAACTGTTTCTAGGGTCCTACATAATCCAGAAACTGTAAAAGAAGCAACAAGAAAGAAAGTACTGAGTGTAATTGATGAGTTAAATTATAAACCAAATATGCTAGCTCGTCAGTTTCGTAGAAATGAAACAAATATTATTCTAGTGGTTGTACCAAGTATTATGAATACTGTTTTTTCAGGTATTATTGAGGGAATAGAATACGAAGCCTCAAGACATGGATATCGGGTTTTACTAGGGAATACAAATAGAAAAGTTGAAAACGAATATGACTTAGTTGAACTACTAAAGAAAAGGCAAGCAGACGGTATGATTTTATTATCAGAAAGGATGGATTCAAACGATATAAAGTCTTTGAGTGAAGAATACCCTCTTGTTCTAGCTACAGCATATATTGAGGGGTTAAAGGTACCATCGGTATCAATCGACAATGTTAGTAGTAGTCGAGAAGCTGTTGAACATCTCATTAGACTAGGTCATAAAGAAATTGCTCATATAACAGGGCCCTTGCAATTTGGAATTTCTAAAGGTCGATATAAAGGTTATAAACAAGCGCTGATGCAAAATAATTTAGAAGTTCGGAATATGCTAGTTCAAGAGGGAGATTTCACCTTTGAATCTGGCTATAATCAAATGTTGAAGTTCATGGCAATTGAGAAAACACCTACAGCTATTTTTGCTGCAAATGATGAAATGGCTATGGGGGCAGTAAAAGCAGTAAAAGAATTTGGACTTAATGTTCCTCGGGATATCGCTATTGTAGGATTCGATAATATAGCATTTTCATCAAAATTTGATCCAGCCATAACGACAGTTGCACAACCCCTTTTTGAAATGGGACAAAAGTCTATGAAATTACTATTACAGCAAATTCAAGGAAAGCCGATCCTTAAGTCGCAATATATATTAGATTGTGAATTAATTGTGAGAGATTCCTGTGGTGGAAAAGGTAAAGAAAAGGTACTAAATGAAAATATCAGCACATAAAATGTAACCGATTACAATTTAAGGGAGGTGAAAAGCTTAAGTTGTATGAAAATTGAATGGATATTTGTAACCGGTTACATTCGAGGCTGAAAAAGGAGGACTTTTCTATGTCAAATACTCAATTTAGCTTACAATTATTCACACTGCGTGAAGAAACTGAAAAAGATTTTATTGGAACATTAGAGAAGGTTGCAAAGCTTGGATATCAAGGGGTAGAGTTTGCTGGATATGGAGGATTAACGTCAGAGCAATTGAGACAGGAACTGGATCGCTTAGGGTTAAAAGCAAGTTCTAGTCACGTTCAATTATCTGTTCTAGAAAATGAATTAGCTAGGGTTATTGAATTTCAACAAACAATAGGTAGTCGACACGTTGCATGCCCTGTCCTTCCAGCTGAAAGAAGAACAAAAGAAGCTTACTATGAACTTATTCCGATTTTAAATGAAATTGGTCGAAAATGTCACGAGGAAGGAATTACACTTTCTTATCATAATCATGATTTTGAATTAGTTGAACTAGATAATGGTAAAAAGCCTTTAGAAATACTTCTAGATGAAACAAACCCTGAATGGGTAAAGGCTGAGTTTGATGTCTACTGGTTAACAAAAGCTGGTGAAGACCCAGTTCATTGGTTAAAACGTTATGAAGGAAGAACACCACTTGTTCATCTTAAGGACATGACAACAGATGGGGAGAAGTTTTTTGCGGAATTAGGAACTGGTGGGGTTAATGTAGAAGGGGTACTTAATCAGGGGATGAGTTCAGGTGTGGAGTGGTTTGTTGTTGAGCAGGACAGATCAAGAAGAACACCTTTTGAGAGCATCGAAATCAGTATGGATTTTTTGAAAGAAAAACAATTAATAACAGTTTAAAGTTGAAAACGAAAACAAAGGGGATGGAAGAATGAAGAAATTACTTTCTGTTTTAACGATCATGACTGTTTTGTTTCTAACTGCATGTGGACTAAATGGTGGTGGCTCTACAGAACAGGCTACATCTGATTCTGGTGAGAGTAAGTCTAGCGGAGGGAAAAAGACACTTGAATTCTGGCATATTGATACAGGGGAAAAAGAGGCAGTTTATGAAGAAGCAGTTGAACGATTCAAGGAAAAGCATCCTGACGTAGATGTAAAGATCCTTCAAATTCCAAATGATGCATACAAGCAAAAGTTATCTGTTGCTATGTCGGGGAATGACGCACCAGATGTGTTCCATAGCTGGGGTGGAGGATGGCTGAAGAACTTTGTGGACCAGGGGAAGGTATATGATATTACTGAAACAACGGATAAATCTCACTTTAATGAACTTGCTTTGAACAATGCTACATTTGACGGCAAAGTATACGGTCAGCCATTAAGTCTTTCAATTGATGTTGTTTTCTATAACAAAGAGTTATTTGATAAGTACGGTTTACAAGCACCAAAAACATATGATGAATGGTTAAATGTGATCGATACACTAAAAGAAAACGAAATTATTCCTATTGCATTAACAAACCAAACAAAATGGCCTGGAGCTTATTATTTAATGAACTTTGCAAGTAGAATTGCTGGACCTGAACTGTTTGAAAGTGCTTTTAATAGAGAGGGTAGAGGCTTTGATGATCCGGCTTATGTTGAGGCAGGAAAGTATATTCAAGAATTGGTAGAAAGAGACGCGTTTAATCCAGGATTTAACGGTGTACCGTATGATGAAGGTCAAGGGCGTCAGTTAATGTATACTGGTCAAGCAGCGATGATGGATATGACAATTTCATTCTTAAATAACGTAAGACAAGAGGCTCCTGAATTCGAGGAAAAGTTAGACTTTTTCTTATTCCCAACTATTCCTGGAGGTAAAGGGAACGAAACACATGTTGGGGCAGCAACCGGACCTGTTTGGTCAGTTGCACAAAACAGTGAAAACCCTGATTTAGCTGCTGAGTTAGTTAATGAATTAACAAGCAAAGAAACAGCGCAAAATTACACAGATCGCACTGGCTCGTTAACAGGTGTGAAAGATGTAGTTCCAGCTGATGAATTTACAAAACGTTTTTATGAAGTGGTAGAACAAGCAACTCATTTACAAATGCCGTATGATCAAACTCTTCCACCTGAATTGGCAGAATTACACAAAGACACGATTCAAGCGGTATTTGAAATTTAGATATGACACCTGAAGATGCTGCAAAGAAAATGGAAGAAAAAGCAAAAGAGCTTTTAGAGTAATGCGGTAAGAGGGGATTTCCCCTCTTATTGTAAAAAAGGAGTGGCTGAAATGGATACACATATAAAAGTGGCTGAAAATAGGACGGTAGTCAAAAAAGTATCACGTACACAAAAGAAAATAAAAAGCGCCTTAACTATTAGTGCATTTGTCGCCCCTGCCATTATTATTTATGCAGTCTATGTTTTGTTCCCTATTATGTCTACCCTCATGTACAGTTTTTATAAATGGGACGGAATGGGAGTAGGAGTATTTGTAGGATTACAAAATTATGTTGACCTTTTTAAAGACGCAATTTTTTGGAGAAGCCTCACAAATAATACATGGGTAGTGTTAACCTCGGTATTTGCTCAAATTCCTCTTGGGTTAATTATGGCACTTATGTTATTTGCACCAATAAAAGGAATTAAATTCTTTAGCAGTGTTTATTTCTTTCCATTTCTTATGTCAACTGTAGCGATAGGTTTATTATGGGTTTTAATGTTTGATCCAATAAATGGGATTATTAATAATATCATTAATTTATTCGGATTTGAAAATGTACCATGGCTAAGTGAAACAAATACAGCATTATTTGCTGTATTATTGGTTATCGTTTGGCAATTCTCTCCGTTTTATATGATTCTTTTTAAAGCAGCCATTGTTGGAATACCAGATGAATTATATGAAGCTGCTGAAATTGATGGAGCAAGTTCTTTCCAAAAGTTTTTTCAGATTACATTACCTCTTCTAATGCCAACAATTGTCAGCTCTTCAATTCTAGCAATTGTAGGTTCGTTAAAAGCATTTGATATCTTCTATATTATGACAGGTGGAGGCCCTAACCACGGTACGGAACTATTAGGAACGTATATGTTTAAACAGGCTTTTATCAACTTCAATATGGGCTATGCTAGTGCTATTGCCTTTATTATGTTCTTTTTAGCCTTATTTGTTACGATTATTATTCAGGTAATGGATCATTTACGTAAAAAGAAAGGAGCCTACGGAATATGACAATGGGATTAAAAAAAGTACCTCTCTATATCATTGCCATTATGTTGTTAGTCTTTACTGGTTTTCCTTTCATCTATATGATTTCAACTTCACTTAAGTCACGAAGTCAATTCTTTGAGGAGCCATTTGCGCTATTTTCATCATTTAATTTTGAAAACTTTCAATCCGTTTTTGAAATGGGATTAACACGATATTTTTTAAATAGCATTTTGGTATCTGTAGTAGCTGTTTTTGTGGTAATGCTAGTAGCAGCGTTAGCGAGTTATCCATTAAGTAGGATGAAATTCAAGTTGAACAAAGTATTGTTCCTACTATTTATATCAGGTATGATGCTGCCTATTCATGCTACTCTTATTCCGATTTTTAAGCTCACACAAAGCATGGGGGTTTTTGATACGGTATGGGCTTTATTAGGACCATATATCGCCTTTAGTCTCCCAATCTCAATTTTTATTTTGACTCAGTTTATGCAAGAAATTCCTAAGTCATTAGAGGAAGCTGCGAAGATGGATGGCTGTAACCATTTTGGAATCTTCTGGAGAGTAATCTTGCCGATGTTAACACCTGCATTAATGACAGTGTTAATCTATAACTTTATCCACTTATGGAATGAGTTTATTTTTGCCCTCGTTCTAATTTCAAGCCCAGAAAACATGACATTACCATTAGGTTTACAAGACTTTAGAGGAGAATTCTCAGTAAATATACCTGGTCTTATGGCCGCCTTAACACTAGCAAGCTTACCAATTCTTGTTGTTTACCTTTTCTCACAAGAGAAAGTTGTAAAAGGATTAGCAGGTGGGGCAGTGAAAGGATAAAACAAATTATTGGGGGATGAAAAACCATGTCAAAGATCAAAGTAGCTGTTATTGGTTGTGGAAGTATTGCAAGAAGACGTCATTTAGTTGAGTATGCAAATAATGATCATGTCGAAATCATAGCAGTGTGTGACATTGTGAAATCGCGAGCAGTAGAGATGGCTGAAAAATATGAAGCACAGGCTTTTACACAATATGAGAAAGTCGTTCAACTTGCGGAGGTAGATGTGATAAGTGTTTGTTTACCAAATGATCTTCACGCTCCTGTTTCAATTGCTGCTTTAAATGCTGGAAAACATGTTCTTTGTGAAAAACCTATGGCAACGTCTAGAAAAGAAGCAGAAGAAATGATAGAAGCTGCAGAGAAGAATAACAAAACATTAATGATTGCACATAATCAACGCTTTGTATCTTCTCATCAAAAAGCAAAACAAATAATAGAAAGTGGTCAACTAGGAAAAATTTATAGTTTTCGTACAACTTTTGGACATCCGGGACCGGAGAGATGGAGTATTGATGGAAGAAATAGTTGGTTTTTTGATAAAGAACAGGCATTCATTGGTGCACTAGGAGATTTGGGTGTTCATAAATCAGATTTAATCCGCTATTTATTAGGAGATGTTGCGGAGGTAAGTGCATTTGTTGAAACATCTGCAAAAGAAGATACACAGGTAGATGATAATGCGGTTGCTATTTTGAAAATGGAATCTGGTGTAATTGGAACATTAACAGCTAGTTGGTCATATGTAGCTGGTGGAGACAATTCTACAGTCATTTACGCTGAAAATGCTGTTTTAAGATTAGAGGATGATCCAGACCATTCACTAATTGTTCAATATAATAATGGTGAAGTTGTGAAGTATCAACTAGATAAAATTCAAACGAATGAAGAAGGTGGTCAAACGAATACACATGTTATTGATCACTTTATAGACTCTATCCTGAATAAAAAAGCCCCAATTATAACTGGGGAAGAAGGGAAAAAGTCACTTGAGGTAATTTTAGCAGCACTTGAAGCTAATGAAACAAAAAAAGTAGTGTTGGTGAATAAAATACCCGTACTATAATCAGCCATTGTTAAGTGAGTCTATTCTATATGACTCACTTATTTTTTGTTTAAACCCCTCGTAAAAAGACTACCTAAAATTCAACGTTCATTCTTAAGAATTTCTTCATATTTTCCCTACCTTTATATTAAGAACTTTTGCTTATACTGAGTACATCCTTAGCAGATAACACATGGTATACTTTGGAAAGGAGGATAGAAAGATGAATAATTATACCGTTTTAGTAGTAGATGATGATAAAGAAATACGTGAAGCAATTGAAATATACTTGAGAAATGAAGGCATGACGGTGTTATTGGCAAAGGATGGCGTTGAGGCAATTGAGTGTTTACAGGAAAAAGAAGTTCATTTAATTGTTTTAGACATTATGATGCCGAGAATGGATGGAATTTCTGCAACGTTTAAAATCCGTGAAAAGAAAAATATCCCAATTATTATTTTAAGTGCAAAAAGTGAGGACACTGACAAAATCTTAGGATTACAGGTAGGGGCTGACGACTATGTAACAAAGCCGTTTAACCCTCTTGAGCTTATCGCAAGAGTAAAATCGCAGCTTAGAAGATATGTAAAACTAGGTCATTTTGAAGGAAGAAATCAATTAATTGATCTTAATGGTTTAATGATCGATCAAGAAGCAAAAGAAGTGACTGTAAATGGAGAAGCTGTAAAACTAACTCCAATTGAATATAAAATTGTCGAACTATTAATGGTAAATGCTGGTCGAGTGTTTTCTATTTCTGAAATTTATGAAAAGGTATGGCAGGAGCCTTGCTATAATGCGGAAAATACCGTGGCTGTGCATATTCGTAAAATTAGAGAAAAAATTGAAATCGACCCTAAAAATCCTAGATATTTAAAGGTGGTATGGGGCATTGGATACAAAATGGAAAAATAGAATCATTCTAATCTCATGGCTTGTTTTATTTACTTATGGAGTAAGTGGTATTTTAACAGCGCTATTAAATGATCAAGACTATATGAAAACAAGCTATTTTAAAACCTCGCAATATAGAGATACAGTGGGCACTTATACCAGCTATCTACATGCGTTTGAAATGGATGATCAATCAAAAGAAGATATGAAAGAGGATATTACCGTATCAAAGGAAGAGATAGATGAGTATCGTTTCATGTATGGTGAATTGTCCGAACAGATTAGTAGCATAGAGGAACAATATGTATCAAGGATTCAAGAAGCACAGGCTAATAATAATCAAGATCAAGCAAATTTGTATATTAAAGAAAGAGATGCAAAAATAGCGGACATTACGAAAAATTTTGAAAGTGATGAGTACGTTGAAGAAAAAATTAGAAAAGAAAAAGAACAAAGAGTAGATGAGTACTATAAAGAGCTGGCAACATACCGTCAGGATTTTGGTGTTTATGATGAGGCTTTTTCATATTACTTGGTAAATACCTCCACTGGAGAAATTTATACAAATCTACCTACTAAAGATCAAGAAGAAGTAGATAAGTATATTTCATCAGATAACATGCTTCATATTGATCAGTATCCTTCAAAAAGTAATGGCTATTTAGATATAGCTGAGCTTTCCTTTATATATGGATACGAAGATCTTATCTCTCATGATCAAGCAAATTCTTTATATGAAGGGAAAATCGGTCTGCGTGAAGGAGTTTCAAGTTCTAATGCCATAATGGTTTCGTATCAGCAGTATGATCTGCAAAGGAAGTTATTTTGGATCTATACAATTGGTTCAATTGTGGCACTTTTTGCTAGTTTATTTATAGGTAGAAAAATACAAATTTTAAATAAAATAAGCTCTCATAAATCACGAGATATATATAATAAACTTCCACTTGATCTAGCAGTTACTCTCACTGGAATCACATTATTAATCTCTTTAGTAATAATTACCGACTTTCCTAATTTATACATTTATTACACGTTTAGAGATGTATTAAATCAACTCTTTTTCATGAGTGTATTTCTTGGGTTAACAATTGTTCAGTTGATTTTCCTATATCCTATTGTAAAAGATTTATCTAAAAACAGAGAAATCCTAAGGAAAACAATAACTGCACGACTCTTAAAAACCATAAGAGAAGCTTTTTATAACCGTCGCGTTGGGACTCAAGTATTACTCATTTTAGGGTTTGTTTATCTGATTGGTCTTGGAGCAGGTCCAATCTTTATTGAACCTGAATTTATAATTGCATATGTTCCTGCCTTTTTCATTATTGGTCTTCCTGTTTTTATCTTGATCTTAAGAAAAGTTGGATATTTTAATAAAATTACCCGCAATGCACGTGCTCTTGCTTCTGGTCAATTTGAACCGGATTTAAAAGTAGCTGGGAAATCCGTGCTTGCAAAATTAGCGGAAGATATTAATACAATGAAGCATGGAGTAAAAACATCACAAAAAGCGCAAGCAAAAAGTGAGAGGCTAAAAACAGAACTCATTACAAATGTTAGTCATGATTTAAGAACACCTTTAACTTCCATTATTACGTATTCAGAGTTGTTGAAAAATCCTGAGTTAACTGAAGATGAACGCAGCACATATATTGAAATCATTGATCGGAAATCTAAAAGATTAAAAGTGTTAATTGACGATTTATTTGAAGCATCGAAAATGGCAAGTGGCAATATTGAACTATCTAAAACGAAGGTGGATATTGTTCAACTTCTTCAACAATCACTGGCAGAGTATAATGAAAATATTCAAGCTTCTACAATCCAATTTCGAGTTACAAATCCAGATTTACCTGTTTACGCTTTTATCGACGGACAAAAGTTATGGAGGGTGTTTGATAATTTAATTGGTAACATTCTGAAATATTCATTAGAGCATACTCGTGCATATATAGGTATAAAAGAAGACAATAGTCAAATCATCATTAGCTTTAAAAATATCTCGAAATATGAGCTTAGTGATGATGTGGATGAATTATTTGAACGTTTTAAGCGAGGAGATACTTCACGTCATACAGATGGGTCAGGACTAGGACTTGCTATTGCTAAATCAATTATAGATTTACATGAAGGACATTTAGATATTGATGTTGATGGTGATTTGTTTAAAGTTACCATTGTTTTAGAAAATATAGGATAGTGACAAGTCAGCTCCAAAGGGGGTGACTATTCTTTTTCCTTACAATATTTTAACTGGTCACTTACATTTTCTTTACATTCACATATTAAAATTTAAGTATTCACTTATTTCTAAATGTTGTATTGGAGGTGCTATATGAAGGAGAATATCATCTTTATCCATGGCTTAACAGGTACAAAGCGCGCATTTAAGAAACAAATAGAGTACTTCAATCAGGAATATCATACTTATACATATGATTTGCTTGGTCATGGAGAACATATAGGAAAACATGTTCACTTTACTCTGGATAATTTAGTAAAGCAATTAGAAGCATTTTATGATGCAAATGGCATAAAGGAAGCCCATATTTGTTCCTTGAGCTATAGTTGTTATCCAAGTGCTATATTTGCAAACAAATGGAAAGAGCGAGTGAAAAGCTTGTGCTTTATAGGTGGACATTATAATGCACCTTCCAAGCTATTAGATGTTCTTAAATTTTATTGGGATACTCGTGATGAAGATTACGAGACATGGCTGAAAAAATATTCTAATGATATTTACCCTAAAGAAAGCATATTAGATCCATATTCAGCTATTTCTAAAAGAATCTACTATAAGTTCGGGTTAAAACTGGATGATCAAATTTTAAAGAATGCTATCTGGCATCGACTGAATTATGATTTGAGAAGCCATTTAGAGGGATTATCGACTCCGGTATTATGGGTAATGGGTGAGTACGATAGTTTGTATAAATCTACGTTAACTGACTTAAAAAGTATTATTCCTCATGTAATTTATAAGGAAATAAAGCATGCTGGTCATGCTGCCAACTTGTTCAGGCCAAATTGTTTTAGAGATGTATACGAGAACTTTTTAGTTCATTATACAATGGAAAAAACGAGCCAACGAAAAATGCTTAACATCATATGAACATGTTAAGCATTTTAATTTTATTTAAAGTTTAAATTTAGTAACTACATTGTTTAACTCATTAGACATAGAGCTAATACTTTCAATTGTTGCAGAAACATCGGTCATAAGCTCTTGTTGTCTAGTCGTTAGCTGTACCGTTTCCTGTGTGCTAACTGCCGTTCCTTCAGCAATGTTTGAGGCTTCTAATGCTGATGCACTGACTTCTTCAGTTGAGGCAGTCATTTGTTCAGCAGTAGTTGTGACTTCAATCACCTGTTGAGACATTCCATTAACAGAAAAAAGAATCTCGGAAAAAACATTGCTTGCTAAGTCTACAGACTGTAATCCGTTTTTTACATCATGGATAACTGTGTCCATGGCAATAACTGTTTCGGTTGTATCTTTATCAATTTTATCTAAAATCTGTTGAATTCCACTTGTAGAGTGCTCTGTTTGTTCGGCTAATTTCCGTACCTCATTTGCAACAACAGCAAATCCTTTTCCTGCTTCACCTGCTCTTGCAGCTTCGATGGCTGCATTTAAAGCAAGCAAATTCGTTTGTGCAGAAATTTCTTTTATAAGAGTAATTATGGAAGTTATTTCATCAGAGTGATTTTTTAAGGTTCCAATTAAGCCAGCAGAATGATGAACCGATTTCTCGATTGTATTCATTTGCGTAGTTAAGCTATTAATTGAATTTTTTCCATTTTCTACATCATTTACTGTTTTATAAGAAAGATCTGAAGTTTTTGATGCAGCTTCAGCAATTTGTGTTACACCAACAGCTAATTCTTCAATAACCTTTGCACTCTCATTTAAACTATGAAATTGAGACGTAGATTTATCAGACACTGCTTCCATCGTTAAGGCAATTTGGTCACTAGCTTGTTTTGTTTCATTCGTTATTAATTGAAGAGTTGTACTTGATTCTGCTAGCTGAACAGAATTTTGATGGATTCTCTCAATTACACTGCGAATGTCTTCAGACATTTGCTGAAGGGCACTAGATAGTATACCGATTTCATCTTTTCGTTTACTAACAAAACGGTTTGAAAAATCTCCATTTCCCATTTGCTTAACTTGTAATGTTAATTTTTTTATAGGCTTTGTTATTGAAGAAGTAAAGAAATACAGAATAGCTAAACTAATAAATAAGATAATAGCTGAGATAATTAATGTGTTTCTTTTTTCGGTTGCGAGGGAATTATAAAATTTAGAAACATCAATATCTACACCTAACACACTGATTATTTCTCCATTACTGTTTTTTATTGGAATATAGGCTGTAGCAAGTGCGCCGTATTCTTCTGAAACACCCATTTCTATTTCGGTCGTACCTGATTCGAACACGTTCATTGTACTGGGAAACTCACTTATGTCCTCTTCAACTTCTAAAAATTGGGATTCATCTTCATGACCAACAGGCATGCCATCAGCAATGTACACATAGTCATACCCTTTATCGTTTTTTACACGATTAATCGTATATAAGTATTCAACTCCATTTGCTTCGCGGATTTTGTTTAATTGCTCTCTAAGCTCATAATAATAATCTGTTTCTTTGTCACTACTTACTAATTGCTCATATTTATTTAGATCAATTATTTCAACAGCTTGGTTTGCAATACCAGATGCTTGACTTGTAATGACTTCAGTCACAATTTCGGAAGTAGAACTATAGGTGATAAATCCAACTAAAACCGATGATAAAATTAAGATTAGTGAAAAAATAAGTAATATTTTGATTTTTATACTTTTCAACATGTATGAACCTCACAAAATAGTATATTATTTGATAGTAATCAGGCAAAAAGACCTAACAAAAGGATCATACCTTTTATTGGTAAAAAAATATATTCTTATCAATCGACAAAAAATGACATATACTAATGGAAGGCGCTTACTTTCTAAAAATGATATGTAAAAAAGATTAAAATCATATGATTAATCTCATATAGATATCAATTTCGAACATTTTTAATGAAATTTCATTGAAAAGATGATATGATAGAATTATCTTAAAATTTAATAGAATAATAAATTCTAAGGGAAGGTGACATAATGACAACAAGAATCGAAACAAATGACAGCAGTCTTCCGTTGCGTCGTGATGTGAAATCACTAGGACATATCCTAGGAGAAATTATTGTTCATCATGGGGGAACGGAGCTACTTGATAAAGTTGAAAAGTTAAGAATGATGGCGAAATCGCTTCGAAATGACTTTGACGAGCAAACATACAAGGAACTAAAAGAAGAAATTTTAAACTTGGATACACCAATGCGAAAGCAAGTTATACGTGCCTTTTCAATTTATTTCCATCTAATTAATGCCGCAGAATCTAATCACCGAATTCGTCGTCGTCGTGAATATCAGCTCCAAGATGATCATGTTGTTCAACCAGCATCAATTGAAAGTGCTATTTTATCATTAAAAGATAATGAAATTGATGAGAATACCATTCAAAATGTATTGAACACGTTATCATTAGAGTTAATCATAACAGCGCATCCAACAGAAGCAACAAAGCGCTCGGTTATCGAGATTCAAAAGCGAATCGGTATTATATTGAAAAGCTTAGATAATAATATGCTGACTAATAAAGAACGTAAACAGCTAGAAGATAGCTTATTAAATGAAGTAACGATTCTATGGCAAACAGACGAACTTCGTCATCGTAAACCAACAGTAATGGATGAAGTACGCAACGGCCTATATTATTTTGAACAAACATTTTTTGATGTACTTCCAGAGATTCATCAAGACTTAGAAGAAGGTCTGTCTGAACAATTTCCAGGACATAACTGGGATGTACCAAACTTCTTACGCTTTGGATCATGGATCGGTGGAGACCGTGATGGTAACCCAAATGTTACACCTGAAGTAACGTGGGAAACATTAGAAAGTCATCGTGAATTAGTTCTGAAAAAATACAAAGAATCATTAGTAGAAGTAATGAAACGCTTTAGTCACTCAAGTACACGTGTTCAAGTTAGTGAAGAACTTCTTTCAAATGTAGAGAAAGAAGAACAAACATACTTATCAAATGATAAAAAATGGCCTGTTGAAACAGAGGTATATCGTCGAAAAATCGCTATTATATTAGGCCGCCTTGAAGAAGTAGGAAAATCAGATATCGGATACAAAGCATCTGAAGAACTTCTAGAGGATTTATATCTTATTCAACGCAGTGTAGATACACATCAGCCTGCAAAACGTGAGTTAAAGATGTTGAAAAAGTTTATTCGCCAAGTACAACTGTTTGGCTTCCATTTAGCTACACTTGATATTCGTAACCACAGTGGAGAGCACGAAGCAGCAGTTACAGAAATATTGCGTAAAGTAAAAGTAACAGAGGATTATTCGGCTCTTAGTGAGGAAGAAAAAATTAACACATTAGAGAGTGTATTAAAAGATCCTCGTCCTGTTTTATTATTGAATGAAGATTACTCAAAAGAAACGCAAGAAATGATCAAAGTTTTCACAATGATTAAGAAGGCACATGATACATTTGGGAAAAAATCAATTCTTGTTTATCTTATTAGTATGACTCAATCTGCAAGTGATTTGCTTGAAGTGTTGGTACTTGCAAAAGAAGCAGGTATTTATCGTCTTCATGCTGATGGTTCAGTGGAAAGTCATTTAAATGTTGCTCCACTTCTTGAAACAGTAGATGACTTAATTGCAGGTCCGAAGATTATGGAAACATTATTCAACATGGATGTTTACCGTAATCATTTGAAAATTCATGGAGATTCCCAAGAAATCATGCTTGGTTATTCTGATGGAAGCAAAGATGGTGGAACGGTAACAGCAAACTGGAAGCTTTACAAAGCTCAGCTGGAAATTCATGATATGGCCAAGACTTATAATATTGGTTTGAAATTCTTCCATGGACGTGGTGGATCACTAGGTCGTGGAGGCGGTCCGTTAAACCGAAGCATTCTGTCTCAGCCTGCTGAAACACTAGGAGATGGAGTAAAGATAACTGAACAAGGTGAAGTGCTTTCTTCTCGCTATCTTATTGAGGATATTGCTTACCGAAGCTTAGAACAAGCAACATCTACATTGCTTGAAGCGTCTGTTAATCTTTCGAAGAATTCAGAGCAACAACATTTACGTGAAAAAGTATGGGAAGATGCAATGGAAGAGATCTCAAATGTTTCTCTTAAAAAGTATCAATCACTTGTTTTCCAAGACCCAGATTTCCTAACGTACTTTACTGAAGCAACACCATTAAATGAATTAGCCGAATTGAATATCGGTTCACGTCCGATGAAACGTAAAAACCGTAATCGTTTTGAAGACTTACGAGCAATTCCTTGGGTTTTTGCATGGACACAAAGTCGTCAATTACTACCGGCATGGTATGCAGCAGGTACAGGTTTAGATAGCTTTGCTTCTGAAAGTGAAGATAACTTAAAACTTCTGCAACGTATGTATAAGGAATGGACGTTCTTCCGTTCTACAATTGACAATCTGCAAATGGCTCTAATGAAGGCAGATATCACAACGGCTAAAGAATATACATCTTTAGTTAATGATAAAGAAATTGCTGATCGTATTTTCGGTAATATCGTTGAAGAATATGAAAAAACAAAAACGATTCTTCTTCAAATTACAGGTGATGATGAGTTGTTAGATCATACACCAAATATTAAAGAATCTGTACACCGCAGAAATCCATATGTAGATCCATTGAACTTCCTACAAGTAGAACTTATTAAGGAACTTCGTAAACAAGAAGAACCAAATGAAGAACTCTTAACGGAAGTGTTATTAACGATAAGCGGAATTGCAGCTGGATTACGTAATACTGGTTGATTCTAATGATAAAAAAGGCTGTCGATTATAGATCGGCAGTCTTTTTTTGTTATGGATCGTTAATAAATAACTATCGTTTATTGTATTAATTGTATTAACTATAAATCCTGCTCAAGTAAAAAAACATAAAGTTGTAAAGAAATCTTACAATAAATATTTGTTCAGAAAATTCCAAAAAATAATAGTTTTTAATATAAATAAAATGGATCATAATGTATATACTAGTATTTGTAAAAAACTAAATCTTTTGAACTATAATTGGAGGTATAAATGATGAACCAAAAGCCTTTACATTACGATGGTAGTCTTCCTCTTGACTATGAAGCAACAAATGACTCAACTTCTACAGATGCTTATGAAATGACTGATGAACTAAGAAAAAATCTTGGGGCAAATCCTTATATTTTTAACGTAACTGAATAAAAATTTTGAAGGGTTTGTTTATTACAAAAACAAACCTTTTTTTATTGTTTTAAGCCAGACATATAATGAGCTGTCCGTAAAAAAAATAGAAAGTATTTTGGTTATTTTACCTGTTTTCGTTCAAACTAAAATGACTACATAAAGAAAGGTAGAATCCAAATGACAAAAGTATTGTACATTACAGCACACCCGCATGATGACACCGTATCGTATAGTATGGCAGCAGGTAAGGCATTTATTGACTCTTATAAAGAAGAGAATCCAAATGACGAGATTGTTCACATTGATTTATACAAAGAGCATATTCCTCATATTGATGTGGATGTATTTAGCGGTTGGGGGAAACTTCAAACAGGTAAAGGCTTCGAAGAATTATCTGAAGATGAAAAAGCAAAAGTCAGTCGTCTTAACGAGTTATGTGAGCAGTTTATAAATGGAGACAAGTATGTATTTGTTACACCATTTTGGAATTTCTCATTCCCTCCAGTTATGAAAGCGTATATTGACTCTGTTGCTGTTTCTGGTAAAACATTCAAATATACTGAACAGGGACCAGTTGGATTACTAACTGATAAAAAGGCTCTTCATATCCAAGCAAGAGGTGGAATTTACTCGGAAGGCCCTGCTGCTGAAGTTGAGATGGGGCATCGTTACCTAACGGTTATTATGAATTTCTTTGGTGTACCATCGTTTGAAGGGTTATTTATTGAAGGGCATGCAGCAATGCCTGATAAAGCGGAAGAAATTAAGCAAAATGGAATTGCCCGTGCGAAGGATCTAGCGAAAACATTTTAAAGCTTTTACGAGAGGACAGTCTCAGTTCAGAAGAGGTCTGTCCTTTTTAGTATGATCAGGATGGATTAAAATTTTAGATGTGTATTTTAGATATTATGTTAGATTATATAACATGGTCGTTGCATACACCTTTTATCCCATTTATACTTTGATATATCAAAGCAATTATTTTTCAACTCCATAAAGGTTCTCTATGAATTTGAGAACGAAAAAGCTGCCTAGGGTTCCGTTGGATATACCAAGCTGGTCCGAGAGGGAGCGTATAGAAATTACCTGGTTTCTATATACACGGAAGGACAAAAGCCTGGGAGACGACCTCTCCTAGGCTTTTTATTTTTCCTCTTTTTATAATTTGAAAATTCCTAATATTTAATAAATTGATATGAAGGGAGATTTGAAGTATTTATAGCTCTACCAAAATTTAGAAAATAGGAGTGAGAAGCATGAAAAAACATTTTAACATACTTTTGTCAGTATTTTTTGTCTTTTTATTAGCAGCTTGCGGAAATTCAAGTGAAGAGGCAAGTGGAAATAGCTCTAAAAGTGAACCAATAAAAATTGGGTTCAGTGCATTACCTAGCTGGTACTTATGGCATCTAGTCGAAGAAAAAGGATTCTTTGAAAAACATGGAGTTGAGGTTGAATTAGTTTATTTTCCGGTTTATGCTGATTCCCTATCTGCCTTAAACACTGGAGAAATTGATGGAAACAGCCAAGCGCTTATTGACACAATTGCCCCACTTGAAAACGGTATTGAACTTAAATCAGTTTTTATAACAGATAACTCAAACGGTGGAGATGGCCTAGTAGCAACAAAGGATATTCAATCTGTTGAAGATTTAAAAGGGAAGAAAGTTGGAACAGAGATTGGTACGATTGAGCATTTCTTTATGTTAACAGCACTTGAACAGGCTGGCTTAAAGGAATCTGATGTAAATTTTACTAACCTTACTGTTCAAGATGCAGGGACAACATTTATTGCTGGAAATTTAGATGCAGCTGGATTATGGGAGCCATTCCTTAGTACTGCTGAATCAGAAGGAAATGGACATAAATTAATTACCTCAGCAGAATTCCCAGGTCTTATTGCAGATCTCTTTGTAGTTCGCAAGGAAATCGCAGAAAACCGTCAAGAAGATCTTGAAAAAATAACTGCTGCTTGGTTTGAAGCAGTGAATTATTATTCAGAAAATGAAGAAGAATCACTTGAAATTATTGCTGAAGCTGCCGGTATAACGGTTGATGAACTTGCTATTGGAATGGAAGGGTTTGAATTATTCACACCTGAGCAAAACGTAGCTTCTTTTGAAAGATCAGATAGCTATAAATCTATTGAATATACGGCCGAGGAAAATGCAAAATTCCTTCAAAAATTAGAGTTTATAAAAGAGATTCCAGATATGACATCATTACTTGACCCAAGTTTTATTGAAAATAGTCATGAGTAAAACTGGAAAGGGGTGACAAACATGGAGACTGTTAAAAAGAAAGGTTACTTGAGAACATTATTTCGAATTCATGAGGAAATTCCTAAATCTTGGTATCTTGTTGGAATAGGATCGGCATTCATAGGACTTTTTCTATTTTGGTATCTCTTAAGCATAATGGGGGTTGTAAAGGAAGTGTTTCTACCTTCTCCATTTGTTGTTATAGAATCGCTATTTACCTCGCTTGCTGATTCTGATTTTTGGAATCAAATAGGCATCAGTGTTTACCGTGTTTTTATGGGCTTTTTATTAGCTTGTATCATAGGCATTCCATTAGGGATTTTTGCTGGGACGTTTAAAATTGCGGAATCGATTATTGTACCTATGTCTGAATTTATCCGGTATATGCCGGCAGCTGCATTTATTCCGCTTATTATGGTATGGGCTTGGGATCGGTGAAACTGCAAAAATTCTTGTTATTTTTATAGGGTGTTTCTTTCAATTGTTGCTAATGGTAGCCGAAGACACTAGCAGAGTGAATAAAGATTTGTTATCCGCATCTTACACATTAGGAGCAAAACGAGGCCAAGTCATTTCGAAAGTGATCATACCAGCGATTTTACCAAAGTTAATGGTAACAATGCGTCTTATTATGGGATGGGCTTGGACGTACTTAGTTGTAGCAGAGCTTGTAGCAGCAAACAGCGGCCTTGGATATACGATTATGAAGGCACAACGTTTTTTAGATACAGATTAATTTTTGTTGGAATTATTGTTATTGGATTATTAGGTTTAGTTATCGATCGTTGCTTTGCACTTTTAACGAAAAAATTATTTCCTTGGGCAGAAGGAGGTCAATAGAATGTTAAATGCAGTAAAACAAGTAGAGCCACTTCTAAAATCGGAATTAGAGATTAGTATAAAAGGACTATCAAAGGTGTATCAAACAAAAGCAGGAAGCTTTCAAGCACTAGAAGATGTGTCGATGTATGTGAAAAATGAGGAGTTTGTTTCCATACTAGGTCCTTCTGGTTGTGGTAAATCTACAATTCTACGGATATTAGCAGGATTAGAAGATTCTACAAGTGGAAGTGTAAAGGTTTCAGATCAAGAAGTAGTAGGACCTAGTGTAAACAGGGGGATGGTGTTTCAATCTTACACACTATTTCCATGGTTAAATGTTCGTGACAATATTGAATTTGGTCTAAAACTAAAAGGAATGGGTTCAAAAGAACGAAAGGAAATTTCTGATCGGTATTTGGAATTAGTGGGTCTTGAGAGGTTTGCTGAATCATATGGAAAAGAACTTTCGGGAGGTATGAAGCAAAGGGTGGCAATTGCTAGATCATTAGCTAATAATCCAGAGGTTTTGTTAATGGATGAGCCGTTTGGTGCACTTGACGCCCAAACAAAGCAATCGATGCAGCAGTTATTGCTTGATATTTGGAAAAAGGAAAAACCACTATTGTTTTTATTACACATGATATTGATGAGGCTATTTTTTTATCACAACGAATTTATGTGATGCAAGCAAGACCTGGCAAAATTATTAAGGAAATTGATGCAGACCTTCACCTGTTTCAAGATGGTGACTTGGTGGAAGTTGATCAATTTATGAAACTGAAGAAGCATATTGTCTCGTTATTAAAGCATTAAATGGTCATATTTTACATGTTGTGGTAAAAGGCAGTGGTGCTTACAAGTTGCTACTGCCTTTTAGTTTGCAAATGATTATCCTGACCGAAACAGAAACATTAATAAAGTATAGAAACAATAGTATGTCACAAAATCTAACACAACATTTGAAATGTTAGATTTTGTAACATTATAATAAAACACAAGTGAAGATGATATTTAATGTTTTAAAGTGAAGTGGTAAAATTACGGCTTATTTGTTCGGAATATTCTGATTAAAGGAGAGAGGGTTGAAGCATGACACAAACAACAGAATTCAAAAAATCTCTAAATCTATTTGGTGTTGTTTTTCTTGGACTAGCCTGGATGACGCCAATGATCTTTTTTACAGTGTACGGTGTTGCGTTTGAAGCAGCGGGTGGAATGCTTGCTGCTGCTTATGTTGTAGCATTTATAGCGATTTTTTTTACAGCATATAGCTATAGCAGAATGGTAAAGGCTTATCCGATTTCTGGCTCAGCCTACACCTATACGAAGAGAGCAATCAATCCAAAGATGGGGTTTCTTGTTGGCTGGGGCTCTTTTTCTTGATTATATTGTTTCACCAATTATTGCTTGTTTAACATTTGGTCTATTCTTAAATGCTCAGTTTCCGAGTATACCAGTTTATGTATGGATTATCTTGTTAAATGTCATTTTGGCATTTGTGAATATTATTGGGATTAAATCAGTAGCAAGAGTAAGTGGGTTTTCTGTTATCTTTCAGATCCTCTTTATTATCTTCTTTTGTGCCTTTGTAACAAAGGATATATTTGTTGGCGGAGACGGATCAGGTTTATTTTCTTTTCAACCGTTCTTTTCCAGTGACTTCTCCGTTTCCACGATTTTCTCAGGAGCAGCACTTATCTGCTTTTGTTTTTTAGGATTTGATGCGGTAACTACAATGGCAGAGGAAACAGTTAATCCTCGTAAAACAATACCTAAAGCAATTTTTCTAATCGTTATTATTGCTGCAGTGTTATACATTTCTATCTCTTATTTAACACAACTAGCCTATCCTAACTTTACGTTTGAAAATGGTGATACAGCTTCTTTTGAACTTATTCAAATGGTTGGTGGAAACCTATTAAGTGCTCTTTTTACAACCGTATTAATTGTAGCAACCTTTACTCAAGGAGTTTCATCCGTTACAAGTGTAACTAGGTTTTTATTTGCATTAGGGAGAGAGTCAATTTTGCCGAACAAAGTGTTTGGTTATTTACATCCTAAATATAAAACGCCCGTGATTAACATTATCTTTGTGACAATCATTTCGTTTTTTTCCATAGCTATTGACTTGGATACAGCTGTAACATTTGTTAGCTTTGGTGCCCTTACGGCATTTACGTTCGTCAATCTATCCGTTATTTCACATTATTATGTAAAGAGTAAGATGCGGTCTGCTAGACAAACATTTCTTTATCTCATTTTTCCTTTCGTTGGTGCTTGTTTTATTGGGTGGTTATTAACTTTATTAGAAACACAAACACTCTTAATTGGTATTGCTTGGATTGTAATTGGATTTATCTACATCGGAATCCGAACAAGCATGTTTAAAAAGCCGATTTCTACTTTAAAGGAAGGAAAGGTAGCAATCGAAAATAGGTAACTTTTAAAAAGTGTGTTAGAAAATCTGACATAGTGTTTGGAGGAGTGTAATGGGGTGGTCTATAATAAATTTACAGAACAAATTAAATAAAGCTTCTCAGATGAGAAGAACAAAGCTGTCTAGGGTTCCGTTCTTGTTGCGAATATCCCCTCATTCAATACAAGAAGTCTGGTCCGAGAGAGAGCGTATAGCTGATACCGCATGTTAGCTATATACACGGAGGGATAAAAGCCTGGGAGACGACAATCTCCCAGGCTTTTATCTTTTTTATTTTCTCTAAACGAAATTATTTAAAGGAGGAATTCTTTATGATAAATAGCATTTGGAATAAAACAATCCCAGCAGGTGGGAAATGGTCAGGAACGATCGGAAAAGGGAAGCTTGTAAAGTTTACAGCTTTAGGTAAGGGGGCAAATCTTTCAACAATCATGTATCATGCAAATCAGTTAACAGAGCGTTATAACATGCCAGATACATTAAAAGCTCAACATACTTCCCATCTAACAAAAGGTCATGTGCTAATGAGTGATAACGGGCGGGTGTTAACGAGCATAGTGGAAGATAGTCTAGGCTGGCATGACAGTATTTCAGGGTATACGTCACGTAAGGAAACAGATGAGAAATACGGGATCACAACGTATCAAGAGCTTAGGAATAATTGGTTAAGAAGCGGCGAAGAAAATTTTGCTGTAGAGCTTGTAAGAAATGGATTAGGTGTACGTGATTTAGTTCCGGTATTAAACCTATTTTCAAAGGTATTTTGTGATAAAAATGGCGATATGCACTATGTCGAGGACCATTGCTACGAAGGTGCAACAGTTACATTAAGAACTGAGATGGATACATTATTCATTTTCTCGAATACACCAAATCCATTAGATCTTCGTAACGAATATTCTTCAGTACCAATTCAAATAGAAGTATTCGATGCAGAACCTGTTAAAGATGATGATGTGTGTGTGAACTTCCGTCCGGAAAACAAAAGAGCTTTTGAAAATACATGGGAATATCACACACTACTTAGTGATTCAAAATCAGTTGTTTTGAAATAAAAGAGATTACAAGGATGATTTTAAAAGGAGGAGAATACCATGGCGGTTTTAAATTATACAGAAAGCTCACGAAAAGTAGAAGAAGCAATATATGATAGAGTGATTCCTGCTGGAGAAGGCTGGATGCATGAACTAGAGCCTGGTCAGGTTTTAAGAATAGTAGATTTAGAGGGAAATCAAGCAGCCGATACCCTTTTCTATCATGCTGAAGACCCAGAAGATCATTACAGTGCAGTCGCGACGATGCTAGGTCAACAAAATATTTATCTATCAACAGGAACAGTTTTACGTTCTGAATCAAATAAAGGGCTTCTTAAAATTGTGGCTGATACTTGTGGACGTCATGATACATTGGGCGGAGCTTGTTCAGCACAAAGTAATACAGTGCGATATGCACATGATACATTGCCAATGCATAATTGCCGAGATACGTTTATGCTTCAGCTTTCTATGTATGATGAAAAATATACAAAGCGCGATCTAGCACCCAATATCAATTTCTTTATGAATGTACCAGTAACACCTGATGGCGGCCTTACATTTGCAGACGGAGTATCAGCACCTGGTCGTTATGTAGAGATGCAATCAATTGTAAGGACTGTTGCGTTAATTAGTAATTGTCCTCAACTGAACAATCCATGTAATGCGTATAATCCGACGCCTGTACGTGTGTTAATTTGGGATAAATAAACAGAATGTTTCGAATATAAACATCATCGTAGAACTTTAGTGAGGAGAGGTTTTTATGTTTAAAAAAGTACTCATCGCCAATCGCGGCGCCATTGCAGTAAGAATTGAACGAACATTAAAAAAACTGGGAATTAAATCGGTAGCGGTCTATACGAAAGCTGATCAAGACAGCCTGCATGTAGATAATGCTGATGAAGCAGTTCTCATTGGAGAGGGAGCGGCAAAAGACAGTTATTTAAATGCTGAACTTATTCTTAAAACAGCTATTGAAACAGGAGCAGAAGCGATTCATCCTGGATATGGCTTTTTAAGTGAAAACGCTGAATTTGCTAGAGCGTGTCAGAAAAAGGGGATTGCCTTTATTGGTCCTACCCCAGAGCAAATGGAGATGTTTGGTCTAAAGCACTCGGCACGTGAAATTGCTGAAAAAGCTGGCGTACCAATGTTATCTGGAACGGATTTAATTGACTCTCTTGATACAGCATTAAATCATGCAAATAAAATTGGCTACCCCGTTATTTTAAAAAGTACAGCAGGCGGTGGCGGAATTGGAATGCGTGTTTGTGACAATGAGGATGCGCTCAAAGCAGCCTATGATGGTGTTCGTCATTTAGCGGAAACGAATTTTAACAACGCTGGCTTATTTTTGGAGAAATACATTGAGAAAGCACGACATGTTGAGGTCCAAATTTTTGGTAATCGTCTCGGAGAAGTAGTGACATTAGGGGAGAGAGATTGCTCGATTCAACGTCGGAATCAAAAGGTTATTGAGGAAAGCCCAGCTCCTAAGCTTTCTGAAGATGTTCGCCAAAAGATGTTTGCTGCTGCAAAGAGTTTAGCTGAAGAAGTAGGCTATCGCAGTGCAGGAACAGTTGAATTTTTATATGACCCTGAAAGCTGTGGATTTTACTTCCTAGAGGTAAATACTCGCTTACAGGTCGAGCACGGAGTAACAGAAGAAGTATTAGGTGTAGATTTAGTGGAGTGGATGGTAAAGGAAGCAGCAGATAAGTTGAAGAATTTACAGACCCTTGTTTCTGAACCAAAAGGACATAGTATCCAAGCACGAATTTATGCAGAAGATTGCTTTCATGATTTCCGACCAAGTGCAGGGCAGTTAGATCAAGTGATTTTATCAGATCTTGCTCGGAATGAAACATGGATTCGTGATGGAATAACTGTTACATCTCTTTATGATCCAATGCTTGCAAAAATTATCGTTCACGGTAAAGACAGACAAGAGGCAATAGGCAAATTGATTCAAGCTTTAAGTGAAACCCGAATGTATGGAATTACAACGAATCTACAGTATTTACAAGCATTATTACATGAAGAGGAATGTGTCGCAGGAAATGTGTACACTAGAATGCTAAACAGCTTTGAAGCAGTTGAAAATGCACTTGAAGTACTAGATGGAGGGATACAAACAACAATCCAAGATTGGCCTGGACGAAAAGGTCATTGGGATGTTGGTGTACCACCTTGTGGACCGATGGATCCTTTGTCCTTTCGAATGGGAAATAAGCTTTTAGGAAATAACGACGATGCACCTGGATTGGAATTTACATTACGAGGAGGGTCTTATCAATTCCGAAATGAGATGTGGTTCTGTTTAACCGGTGCTGATATGGAAGCGAAGCTAGAGGGTGAAAAAGTTTCTTTATATAAACCAATTTTTGCCCAAAAAGGTCAGATCTTATCTTTCGGAGAAGCAAAGGTTGGAATGAGAGCTTATATGTTAGTAGCAGGCGGATTCGATATGCCGAAAATATTAGGCAGCTCTTCTACATTTACACTCGGAAACTTTGGTGGACATGGTGGTAGAGCACTTAGAACAGGGGATGTTCTATCTGTTCATAATGATGTTATCCCTCCTGCTACAAATGCACTTCCAATAGAATATCAACCAACAGTTAACAACACATGGACAATTGGTGTTATTCCAGGACCGCATTGCACTGAGGAGTTTTTGCAACCGAATTATTTAACACAACTTACCGAAACAAAATGGGAAATTCATTTTAACAGTTCGCGCACTGGGGTCCGCTTAATTGGTCCAAAACCATTATGGACACGTGAAGACGGTGGAGAAGCAGGTCTGCATCCATCAAACATTCATGACAATGCATACGCAATCGGGACACTTGACTTAACTGGTGATATGCCAATTTTACTTGGTCCGGATGGTCCGAGTCTTGGTGGATTTGTTTGCCCTGTTACTACTGCTTCAGCAGAGTTTTGGAAAATTGGTCAGCTGCATCCTGGTGATTCTGTTCAATTTAAATTAATGACTCTAGAAGAGGCAGCTCGTTTGCGAAAGCTACAGGATGGAAATCTTCATGCAATCGGAGAAGGTAATTTTGCTCAGTTAAGTGAAATTCAGTTTGCTGAGCCTGAAGTTGAGATGACATCTGCTTACCCTATTTTAGCATCCGAAAAGGATAGAGAAATTTCAATTACAATTCGCTGCAGTGGAGATGAAAATCTCCTTGTAGAATACGGAGATATGGAGCTTGATTTACAATTACGATTCCAAGCACATGTCTTAATGGATGCGATTCAGAAGAGCGAGGATTTTCCTGTGTTGGATCTAACACCAGGAATTCGTTCATTACAAATTCATATTGATGCTTCAAAAATAGCGGTGAAAGAAGCTGTTGAAAAAGTATTAGAAATTGATCGTAACTTACCACCACTAGAATCGATTCAGGTACCATCAAGAATTGTCCGACTACCATTATCTTGGAATGATCCATCAGTAAAATTAGCTACAGAACGCTATCAGCAAAATGTTCGACAGGATGCACCTTGGTGTCCGGATAACCTTGAATTCATTCGACGAATAAATGGTTTAAAATGTATTGAAGATGTGAAAAATGTAGTTTTTGATGCTAATTATCTTGTTCTTGGATTAGGAGATGTTTATTTAGGAGCCCCTGTGGCAACGCCGATTGATCCACGACACCGATTAGTTACAACGAAGTACAACCCAGCTAGAACGTGGACACCAGAAAACGCTGTTGGGATTGGCGGAGCATATATGTGCGTATATGGTATGGAAGGACCAGGTGGCTATCAATTTGTTGGTCGTACGATTCAAATGTGGAATAAGCTTCGATCAACAAAGAGCTTTGAACCAGGTAAACCATGGTTATTACGATTTTTTGATCAAATTCAATTTTATCCAGTTGAAGCAGATGAATTGCTACAACTCCGTGAAGATGTACTTCGTGGTCGTTTTGAAGTTGATATTACCGAAACAACATTCGATCTCGGGGAATACTTGAAGTTCCAAGATGACATAAAAGAAAGTACGGAGTTGTTTAAACAACGTCAACAAGCAGCCTTCCATGCAGAACGTAAAAGATGGAAGGAGCAAGGAATTGCAGAGCATGTTTTAGAAGAAAATTCAATGGGTTCAATTGAAGAGGATGAAATTCCAGAAGGCTCAATCCCTGTTAATTGTTCTATGCCAGGGAGTGTATGGAAAGTGCTTGTTTCTCCAGGTCAGCAGGTAAAAAAAGGTGATGTACTTATTATAGAAGAAAGTATGAAAATGGAATTTCCTCAAGCGGCTCCTTGTGATGGAGAAATTGCTGAAGTATATGTAAAACCAGGAGATTCAGTTCATGCAGGTCAATTGATTGTCAGTATCTTTGAAGAAAAAAAGGTAGGTGTTGCTCAATGAGAAAGCTGGAAATTCCTTTGAAATTAACACTTAACTGGTTACGTGAAAAATATGCAACAAAAGAATTGAAGCCAGAAGAAGTTATAGAGGCAATTATTCAACGTTCCCAAGATGATGAGGAAATGAATATTTGGATTACAGCACCTCAAATGGAACATATTCAACCTTATCTTAACCGTCTTTCAGCGCTTGATTTTGAGTCATCACCGTTATGGGGGATCCCGTTTGCTATAAAAGATAATATTGACCTAGCAAATGTTCCAACAACAGCTGGGTGTGCAGAATATAGTTATACACCTACTAAACATGCTTCAGTCGTTGAGAGATTAATAGCTGCAGGTGCCATTCCGGTTGGGAAAACAAATTTAGATCAATTCGCAACAGGTCTAGTAGGAACGCGAAGCCCTTATGGAGAAACCCATAATTCGCTTCGTCCAGAGCTGATAAGCGGTGGTTCCAGCTCTGGATCTGCTGTATCAGTTGCAAGAGGGCAGGCTGTTTTCTCACTGGGGACAGATACAGCAGGTTCTGGTCGTGTACCTGCTGCGCTTAATAATTTAGTAGGTTTAAAGCCGAGCTTAGGAGCATGGCCAACAAAGGGTGTTGTACCTGCATGTGCCAGCCTTGATTGTGTAACAGTTTTTTCACATAATTTAGAAGAAGCGTATAAAGTAGATGCGATTGCTAGAGGTTTCGATCAAGAAGATCCTTGGTCACGTGATCTTGCCATTCCACAAGCTAAGCTTCCTAAGAAAATTTGTTTACCAAAAGATGATTTAATGTTTTATGGTCCTTTTGCTGAGGAGTATAAAATAGCTTGGGATGGAGCTGTTAACCAAATCAAACAATTAAATATCCAAATTGATTACATTGACTATCAATTCTTTGCAGAAGCAGCAGCGATTCTTTATAATGGACCGTTTGTAGCGGAACGATGGGGATTGATCTAGGCGGCTTTATTAATAATCATCCAGGAGTAACTTTCCCGGTAACGGAAAAAGTCCTTCGTTCAGGTTCACAACCAAAACATGATGCTGCATCTGTTTTTCATTCAATGCACAAGCTACAGGAATATAAATTAAAAGCTAGCAAGCTACTACATGATGCTGTTCTTGTTACGCCAACTGCAGGTGGAACATGGAATCGTGATCAAGTCCGTGAAGACCCGATTAAAACAAATAGTGAAATGGGGGCTTTACACAAATCATTGTAACTTATTAGATTTGTGTGCGGTTGCCGTCCAAGCCGGCGAAGCAGCACCAAACCTGCCTTTTGGAATTACATTCTTTGCTTTGTCTCATAATGAAGGATTGATTACTGGAGCTGCCGAGGCATTTGTTAATAAAATGCCAGCAAAACAAGAAACCACTTTAGTTGCTGTATGTGGTTTGCATATGAGAGGCTTTCCTTTAGAAAAGCAAATGCTTGAATTTGGTGCATCCTTTATTCGCGAGGATGTGACTGCTGAAAAATATCAATTTGTGAAACTACCAACTGAGCCAGCGAAACCAGGATTGATTAAGAAGCAAACAGGTGGAAAAGCAATTGAGCTAGAAATTTGGGAAATGCCACTTTCCTCATTTGGGGCTTTTGCGGCATTAATTCCTGCGCCACTTGGAATAGGGAAGGTTGAGTTACAAGATGGTGTAGAAGTACCAGGATTTATTTGTGAAGGATACGCTGCTGAAGACGCAGAAGATATTTCAGATGCAGGAAGCTGGAGAAAAATTTTGTTAGAAATTTAATGCTTATAAAAACCCTTGCTTGAATAGTTCAAGCAAGGGTTTTTATTTTAGTTAATGTCTTCGTTGCACATTTTAATTTCAGAAAAACATATAAAAATACAGTTACTTAATACAGTGTTCTTATCAGTGATATCTCCCTATTGTATCGGTTGAATAGAGTTTTGGTAAGTTGTTAAAAATGGAGGCTAAAAATGAAAAAGGCTAAAGAGTTATTACATTTACCTATTATTAGTATTTCTGAAGGGAAACAGCTAGGAATAATTAAAGATTTAATTATTCATCCTGATGAAAAATCAGTTAATTATTTAATCTTAGGACAGGATGATTGGCAGGGGGGCCTTAATGCACTATCCTATGACATGGTCGTTGGAGTTGGAGATTCTGCGGTTATGATTGAACAGAAAAATTCTATTATAGGCTTAGATGATATTCCTTTTATAAATAAAATGGTCCCATTGATTGGTTCTCAGGTTATTACAAGAGGCGGGGAACACTCCGGTGTTATTTCAGATTATTATTTTAATGAGGAAAACGGGCATTTGGAAAGTTTACTTATTCATTCAGCTAACAATAAATTTTTCTTACCAATTGAAAATGTACTATACCTTGGCAAAGAGCGAGTAATTACAAATGAATCTTCATCTGAAATGGTGCCCATTTTAGAAACAGAAGAGCAATTCGGAGGAAAGACAGGGAATAAAAGCAATAAAAAAGATGCCTTAAAGGGTATGTTGAATGAATTAATACTGAATGAATTACCAAAATTGAATAAATTAAATAATGAGAAGGATCCTGATTCTGACAATTAACAATTAATATTGTACTTTCCCTTTTACTTGATCTAAATTGGCCAAAGAAGTAATCCTCCTCAGTACTGTTTCTGAGGAGGATTACTTAGTTCTCAAGTTCTCAAACATTAATAGGTTATAACCTGAAAAAGAAGGGATTTTGATAACAAACTTGAAGTATTTAAATAAAACTAATTCATACAAAGAGGTGCTCTAGTGAAGAAAAAAGTTGTGATATATAGAGAAGTTCCGGAAAAAGTTGTAAACACTTTAATGAAAAACTTTGAAGTTAGCTATTTCAAAAATTTACATACGAATAATTATGATGAATTTATAAAAGAACTTCAACATGCTGACGGATTGTTAGGAGCCAGCATGAAAATGGATAAAGAACTGTTAGATCATGCGCCACAGCTAAAAGTAATTTCTAATATTTCGGTAGGCTATGATAATCTCGACTTAGAAGAGTTAAAGAACAGGGGAATTATCGCAACTAATACACCCGGGGTTTTAAACGACACAACAGCTGATACAATCTTTGGTTTACTTCTCGCAACCGCTAGAAGAATGACAGAGCTCGATCATTATGTGAAATCAGGTAATTGGAATGGAAGCAAAAATGAAGATTTATTTGGTGTGGATGTTCATCATAAAAAGTTGGGTATTATCGGAATGGGAAGTATCGGACAAGCCATTGCGAAACGAGCTCATTTTGGCTTTGATATGGAAATTCTATATTATAATCGTTCTAGAAAAAAAGAAGCCGAAGAGGCATTTAGTGCTACTTATTGCTCGTTAGATGAGTTGCTTACTCAATCTGACTTTGTTTGTCTTATGATTCCACATACCCCTGAGACAGAAAAGATGATCGGTGAACGAGATTTTCAATTAATGAAGAATTCAGCGATTTTCATTAATGGATCAAGAGGGAAAAATGTTGACGAGCGAGCGTTAATTAAAGCTTTACAACAAAAGTGGATATTACGTGCTGGTTTAGACGTATTTGAACACGAACCAGTAGAAAAGGATAACCCGCTATTAACTATGCCTAATGTTGTGACATTGCCGCATATCGGCTCTGCTACAAAAGAAACAAGAGAAAAAATGGCGATGTTAGCAGCAGAAAATCTTTCAAAAGCACTAGATGGAGAAACGCCTCCAAACATAATAAGATAGTTAAAAGGAACAGGTGTATAATCTGTTCCTTTTTTAAGTTTACTTTTTCAATTTTTTCCCTAGAATAGCAATAGGTATATCCGAAAGGGGAAACGGTTCTTATGGGACTATTGCAAACAAATCATATTTTCCTTTATATAATCTTGGCGTTAATTGTTTCGAACTTACCCGTTATAGGCCGTTATGTTTCCATGGTGAACACAATGATACATGAAAATGGTCATGCACTTGCGGCGTTACTTCTTAATGGAAAGGTGTATTCAATAAAGTTATTTCACAATACTTCTGGTGAAGCAGTTACTGGACAAAGAGGATGGTTTTCAAGTGTTGTGATTGCCTATGCAGGCTACACGTTTTCATCTATTGCTGTATATGCTTGCTTTTTGCTGATTTCGAAAGGGCGGGTTATTCTCGTTTTATATGGATTTGTTGTTATTGCTGTTTTAAATTTATTGTTATGGATTCGAAACGTTTATGGGGCTTTATGGCTTTTTACGTTTATCATGATGTGTGGATGGATTATTTATAGTGATCATACTGAGGTGCAAACCTTCTTAGCCTATTTTTTGTCTTCAATTTTATTAACACAGTCCGTTTCCTCTGCTTTGCACATATTTATGATTAGTCTTATTCGGAGAAAGGCTGCTGGAGATGCAACAAGTTTAGCAAGCTATACTAAAATTCCTGCTGTATTATGGGGCTTTCTGTTCTTTTTACAGGCGATTTATGTTGCAATACTTTCAATTAAAGATCATTTTTATTCGTAAAACGAGATCTACAAAGATCTCGTTTTATTAAAATATTTAGAACGAATATATTCCGTATAATCCTGGTTTTGGTGTTGTTGAAGAGTGTGATTCAACATAGTCTTATAAACTTCTCTTAGGGCCAGAGCTTTTTCTTTAGAATTATTTTCACTAACTAACTTACTGTTTTGACTGCTTGGTTTTTCTTTTTTTATTGGCGGCCTTTTGAATCCTGGTAGAACAGACTTGAAATCATCAGTATAGGCAATCGTCTCTCCCCATGTGAGGAAATCATCGTCCTCTATTTTCCACGTGTGATTTCCTGAATCGTGTCTAATGACGACAAAATCATCTTTAGTTGTTGTAAATATTTTATAGCCGTTCTTTTTGCAATCTTCAATAAAAAAGTAGTCCTCAGCTCTTGTTCTTTTTTGAAATTGTACGTTGTTGTAAACTTCTTTTCTAAAAATTAGAGTAGCTCCTGAAACAGTTTCATCATAAGTGTTCTCTTTGTTTTGAATAAGCATTAGAGCTTTTTTATTTGTAAAATAAACGTAGTATGAACTTTTACCAACAATGGATACACCATCATTTTTAAATACTTTCATAGAATTAGAAAGATAGTTTGGTCCATAACAGTCATCGTCATCAAATTTAGCAATGTAGTCATAGTTTGCTTTTAAGATCCCAAAATTAAGACAATCTCCTAATGTAGCTCCTTCATGTAATTGAAACACCCGAACATTTTGATATTTCTCAGCTTCTTTCTGCCACATACTAAGATTTAATTCATCTTTATTTAAGATGATAATAAGCTCTTTTTCATCCCATTGCTGTTGTTCGTAATTCATAAAAACATTTTCCATAAATTGATCTCTTATCGTACATGTGATAATGGATACTTTCATTGGTATGACTCCTTTGTTTTTTAAAAGTTAAGAGGAGATGATTCTTTCAATAAATTTTGTTATTTTGTTGTAACGATTTAATTTTTTCAGTCTCATTACTTCGTCGAACAACTCATTTCTCTGGTTTTCTGAGAACCCTGCTGCTCCTAAAATGTTTTTATGTCTAATATCTATTTTTAAAAGTAAAGTGATTGTTACAAGGATTTTAATAAACATCCTGTTAAACAATGTAAATTCATAAAGATCATGTTCTAGAAAAACTTTGTACTCATTGAGCAATTCGTTCATATCATCTAAACTTGCGATCTGACTTATCTCAATTCCTAAAAATAGAACGTCAATATCAGGATGTTTTGTTAGAAAAAGATAATAATTCCCTATCGCCTCTTGCCATTTATCCGAGCTAATTGGATGTTCTTGATGATAGCTAATGACTTGATCACTTGCTATATATTCTGCACCTGCATTATATAATCGATATCCAAGCTCCCAATCTTCATAGCCATATCCCACAAACTCCTCATCAAATCCACCGACCTTATCTAGCATAGATTTTCTTAAAGAAACATTTCCCGTTAAAAAAGCCATCCAAGGAAATGAAAAACCATCTAAATTAGGACCATACTGCTCCAGGATGAAGCTAAACCAGGAAGACTTCTCGAAGCATAATGTTTTATACCGTCCCCGGTCGAAGTCTTTATTTTTAAGTAAAGGAAAAGCTGTTTGCGATGAGCTTTTATAGGTCGAAAAGCGAGAAGAAAGTTTAGAGTTATCCTTAATTAACTTTGTTATTTCTTGCATTTGTTTGGGTTGGAAATCCGGAAATACACAAGAGTATAAGCCTTTATAAGACATAGCTCCCGTTACAATTAAGTTTTCTTTTTGCTGGTGATATTGATAGTGATTTTGAAGGAAGCTTGGTTCTACAAACATTTCAGCATCCAAAAAAATAATAACTTTTCCTTGAGCATGCTGAATACCTAAATTTCTCACCTTTGCCCTGCCGATATTTTTTTTACAGCGAAAATAGTAAAAATGATAAGGAGGGTTGTAGGTCTCTATTCGCTCAGGTGTTTGATCTGTAGAAGCATCATCTATTAAGAAAACCTCTACTTTGGAAAGATCATAGTGTTGTTTTTCCAGAGAATAAAGAGTATATAGATTTAAAGGATACTTGTTGTAAGAAGGGATAATGATACTTATTTCCACTTCTTCGGAAGCTTGGGTGTTTCTTCTTAGAAAGTAATCATTCGTCGTGTAATTGAGCATATAGCTGAAACAACCTTTCATCACGATGTATTATGAAAAATTTTATAAAAGCAAATCAATATAAGATATAAAGAATGGTGAAGGATGTATAAGCTAGTAACCTTACTTCTAGCTAAAATGGTTACATATCACTTAAGGAGAATTTAGTATTGAGCTTGGCTATTAGGAACATGTTCCCAATTAATTCATATTTTATATAGAGGTGATAAACATGTCCGAGTGGTTTGGCGTTTTTATTTATATGAATCTTGTAGTGGCACTTTTAACGTATATTTACTTTTATAAAAGACGGAAGTTGATTGGTTTTCATTTAGGTATGAATATAGCGATGGTTGCTGGTGGTAGTATTGCGATCGGTACTGGAGTTATTTTAATTAATCAATTTCCGCTTCATTTTCTAGAAATTACGATAATTGCAACACTAACTGGACTAATAATAGGTAGTTTATTTGGTGGACTTTTTGATTATCAAACTTTATTAACAGGCTTTATCAATGGATTGATGATGGGAATTATGTCTCCGATGATCGGAGCAGCAGCAAGTGGAACGACATTTATTCTGTTTCTTGAGTTCTGTATGATTGGAGCATTTGGATTACTTATTCTTTCATCAAAAAATTCTTCTTAAGATAGGTGAAAAAAATTGAACACCATTGTGCTGACGATCTTAATAACAAACTGTCTTATTGCGTTATTTGGCTATCGAGTCTTATTTCGTTCTCGTTATCTTTTTAGTGATCGTTTCGGGTTTATCGTTTCAATAACAGGAGGTAATATTGTTAGCCTTGTAATCACTAACAACCTTTTTTATTTATTCTCTAATCATTTTAATGTCATCAGCTTTATGAATCTTTTAATCGGTGTAGCTATAGGGGTGACGATAGGTTCTTTATTAAACTCGCAAACTCTTATTGCAGGCATTTACAGTGGTGGCACAGGCGCCGTGATGGGGACTATGATAGGAGCAGTTTCATTAGATCCAACGATTTGTAGCCTTCCTGCACAAATTTATAATCAGCAAGAGCTGGTCCTCTTTTTTGGTCTTTTTGGTTTATTTCTTCATCTTCTTACAACTCTTCTATTGTTATTTTCTTTAAAAGTGTAAAGCTGGGAAATCCATAACACTCACCTATTATGATCCCAATATATAGCAATTCTTTAGCTCAAGCATAGATTATTAGAAATTCATCAAAAAGGGGTGAACGGGTTGAAAACAGGCTAAGGCACGATGAATATGTGAAAAAATTACTGGAACAAAGAAAAAAAGAGGAACGTAAAAAAGATCCTATCCATGAATCTGGTGTTACATTTACTTCACCAGCTGGTTCAACGTCTACAGAAGAAATACGCGTTTTTAACGAATATATGGAGCAAGCCAATTTATTTAAAATTACAAATGCAGCACCAGAACAAAGAAAATCTTTAATGTTGAAAAGGTTTTTTAAGATGAAACGAAATCAACAAGTGGAGATTTATTCAGAAAACGGTGAGAATACGAATTATACTCTTGGAAAAGTCACCGCGATTGGCCGAGATTTTGTCATGGTAACAAACTTAAAAGACCGCATTTGGTTTCCTTATCATTCTATTATTTCTGCAAATGTACCTTCTGGAATACCGAACTATTCAAATAGTCATCAGTCCTATATTTTTGATAACGACTTAAAAAAGAAATTACTTCATCATTTTGGACAGACTGTTTCAAAACGCGATGCATTAATTCAACAGTTCTATGAGGAGACGTTAAATACAAATCTAAAAACGTGGAAGGGGGCATGGGTAAAGGTTTTTGCCAAAGATGGAATATACTCTGGTCAAATTAGGGATGTACAAGATCATATTCTTTATCTTTCCTCAATGAACAAAAAGCCTGAGATTGAATTAAAACATATCCATTCAGTGAATAGTTTAAGGTTCTTTTCCTTTTTAACTATATTTTCCAAAAAAATAGGTATGTGATAGAGTCGAAATATTATGAGGTTAATACTATATAATATTAGGTCGAAAGGAGGAATTAACTATGAATATTGAAGATGATATTTTTAGAGAGCTTAAAAAGTTATTAGGTGAGGATGTCTTAATAGTCACAGAGTCTCCTCAATTAAATTTATTAGGTCAAACATTTCGTCCTATTTTCTGTGGACCAATCGTAGAAGTGGAAACAGGTTTTGTTACCATCTCTCCTGCAACAATTAAGATACTGAATGCACCTTTTTATCAATTTCCTACGCCATTGTCAATCCCTCTTGAAAAAATTGCCCAGTTTACACCTAATTTTGATTGCAATGAGAGAATACCTCTTATTTAAATCTGATGAAAGGAGATTCCTAGAATATGTCTAAAAAATCAAATTTAGATCCTTCAGATATTAATGTTTTAAGAGATCAAGCCATAATTGACTATTTCACAGAAAATATAGGTCAGCGTGCTTTTGTCCTTACACCATCTTTTCCGTTTATGTTTGTTGGTGAAATATTAGATGTAATGGAAGATATGGTTTTAATAGATGTGGAAGCCACACATTTTTCTCAGCTTGAAAATCGAACATGGTTTATTCATGCCCATCAAATTGAAATATTTTATGTTGAAAGAGAAGGGGAGGCAAGAATCCCTAAATTAAATGATTTATCTTAGTATTTAAGAAAGGAGGAACAATATGATACGACAATATCATGTCGTTGCCATTCCAATTCGTATTGTCGTGAACAACTTTGGAGACTACAATCCGGATGGTAGAATTTATGTTTTAAAGGAAAACGAAGATGAAGTAAGAGACTGCGTACGAAAAAATCCTTTTACTCCAGTTGATTTAGTTCAGCCTCTTACAATTAGAGCAAATCAAGGAGATATCGTTGAAATTCTTTTTGAAAATAAACTTCCTTTTGCTGCAGGAATGCACTTTCATGAAGCAGAGTATGATGTATTAACGTCAGATGGAGCAAATGTAGGATTTAACCCAGATACAACTGTTCCTTGTGGAGAAAAAATACTATATAGAATTAATGCAACGGTTGAGGGAACCTATTTCTTTACGGATTTAGGCAACCCTGTTAGTACTGAAAAGGAACTCGAGTATTCAAGGACTTTTTGGTGCATTACTTGTACAAAAAAGAGGTTCATGGTGGACCGATCCGGTAACTGGAGGATCACTGAATAGTGGAGTATTTGCTGATATTCATAATCCATTTTTACCTTCATTTAGAGAATATGCATGGTTTTTTAATGATGAAATGGAAGTGAATGATTTAACTGGCAATCGTCCATTAGATCCTATGACAAATCAAGAATCTGAGTCATTCCACGGAGTAAATCTTAGATATGAGCCATTAAGGAATAGATTAAGGTTAATAGATGAAGGTGTTGTTACCCCTGAATTAGAAGGAGAAGAAGTTCATCACGATTCTTGGGTGTTTGGAGATCCAGCGACACCAATTTTAAGAGGATATAAAGGTGATCCTGCTGTTTTTAGAGTCATTCATGGTGGAGTAAAGGAAACACATGTTTTTCACTATCATGTTCATCAATGGTTAAGAGATAAAAGTAATACCATGTCAGAAATTATCGATTCTCAATCTATTAGTCCACAGTCTCATTATGATATATCACCATTATACGGTTTAGGAAGTCTGCATGGTGCTTATGGAGATGTTATTATCCACTGTCACTTGTATCCACACTTTGAAGTAGGAATGTGGGGAATTAACCGTATATTTGATACCCTTCAGGATGGTAGTCAATGTTATCCAAATGGTGTTCCTATTGCACCATTACAACCTTTACCAGATCGTCCTTGTCCACCACGTCCAACGAAAGAAAGACCTGGATTTCCTAATTTTATTCCAGGTAAGGTTGGCTGCAAAGCTCCACGTCCGCCACTAGGAATTGTTGGTGGTAGGGAAATGACAGTATTGGAGAAGAACGCAGCAGTTCCTAATGCTAGACCTGGTGCAGTGTTTGTTGATTCATGTTTATCAAATCCGGTTGTAGTAGAATATGATGTTTCCTTAATTGAGATGCCAATTATCTATAATCGACAAGGCTGGCATGATCCTAAAGGAAGATTTTATGTTATGGATAAAGACATTGATGATGTTTTAGCGGGAAGGAAAGAGCCAGAGCCAATAACTCTTCAAATTCCTGCTGGTACATGTATAAGAATGAATTTTACAAACAGACTTCCACATATCCTTGATGGAGATGCCTTTCAGCTTGTAACCAGAGCCTATGAAGTAGGATTTCATATCCACTTTGTAAAATTTGATGTACTTGTAACAGATGGAGCCAATGTGGGTTGGAACTATGATAGTTCTGTTTTACCAGGAGAAACCATCCGCTATGAATGGTATGCAGACACGGAGCTAAAAGCATTCTTCTTCCATGATCATCTCTTTGCTACATCACATGAGCAGCATGGAGTTTTCGGTGCGGGGGTTATTCAACCAAGGTTCTCTAAATTTTTTGATAGTCAAACAGGAGAAGAAGTGGATTATGGAGCTCAAGTTACGGTAGTTAATCCAATTATCCCTGATTATCGTGATCAAACATTATTTGTACACGATTTTGCCTATTTATTTGATAAAGATGGCTGCCCAATTCAGGCTCCCGAATATCCAGGATCACTAGAAGATCCAGGTGTTTTTGGGGTGAATTATAAGAATGAACCATTACAGTTTAGATTAGGAGAAGATTGTGACCCGGCTTATTCTTTTAGTTCATATGTGAATGGTGATCCTGTAACACCGATATTTAGAACTTATGAAGGTGATCCAATTCGAATTCGTCTAATACAAGGGGCGCATGAGGAGTCACATAGTTTTAATCTTCATGGATTAAAATGGAAATCTGAACGGGCAGACTTAGATTCTGCTTTTCAAGCTCAACAGCATATTGGAATATCAGAGTCATTTACGTTTGAAACAGAGGTACACACATCAGGTGACTATCTATGGGCATTTGAAGATGAGGAAGATGTTTGGTTAGGTACTTGGGGGTTAATTCGTGCCTATGATGAGCTTGTTGACGATCTTATTGTTTTACCAGATCGACCATGTCCACCACCTAGAACAAAGCCATTACCAGAAGTAACAGGTAAGCCACCTGAACTGGCAGATCCATTATGTTCACTTCCGCCTGAAGCACCATGTGATCCACCAGTTAAAGAGTATAATGTTGTATGTTTTCAAACGCCAATTATATACAACAAATATGGAGATCAAGACCCATATGGAATAATCTTTGCCCTTGAAGAGGATGTAGAAGATATTTTATGCGGGAAAAAGAATCCTGAGCCACTTGTTTTAAGAGGGAATGTAGGTGACCTTATAGAGGTTACATTAACAAGTAAACTAAAATTCGAACTATTTCCATTTCCAGATGGAATTCACCCTTACCCACCAGTGAAGGAGCAAGCATTTTATCCGCCTTCGTTGAGGATCTCTCTTCATACTAGTTTGTTAGATTATGATGTAAAAACATCGAGTGGAGATACAGTTGGGTTCAATCCGGATCAAACGGTTGGTCCAGATGAGAAAATCACATATCGTTGGTATGTTGATGGTGCTCATGGAACATGTTCGATGTGGGATGTTGCAGACCTCAGAAACCACCGTTCGTTTGGAGCATTCGGGGCATTTGTGGCAGAGCCACGATTTACAACGTATCATGATCCACACACATTATGTCCTGTAAAAACAGGTGCTAATGTTGTGTTGAAAAATCCGTTTCTACCTGAAATGAGAGAGTTTGTCTTGATCATGCATGATGGTGTAAGGCTTGAGGATAAGAACAATCAGGTCATTATAGATCCGATTGAAGGAATATTACCAGAGCCTGAACCTGAAGCAGAAGTTGACACTTATGACTTTGGTTCACGAGGATTTAACTACCGAAGTGAACGCCTTATTAATCGATATCGTGAACACCCTGTATTAAGTGATTTATTTAGCTCAAAAGTATTCGGTGACCCAGCTACACCTGTTTTTGAAGCCTATCCGGGTGACCCGATTATGATCAGGCTGACAAATCCTTCTGAAAGAAGACGTGCACACACTTTCCATTTACACGGGCATTATTGGAAGTTTGATTGGAAAGACCTTGATTCTCGTGTTCAATCCTTTGTTGGATTTTTAATTGCCGGTGCTGCGGAAAACCTACCTATTATTGGTGGTGCTGGCGGCACATTCAATTTCCCTGGTGACTATATGTACCGATCAGGAAATATTCGCTGGGATATTGAACAAGGAATGTGGGGAATCATTCGAGTTCATGATAAGCCTAAAGAACATTTACCAGAACTGAAAAAGTAAAGAAGGGAGGTTAGGCCTCCCTTAATTTGAAAGGAGGTAAAATTAGTGAATGATCATCATGAAAATCGAGAATTTTGTTGCCCAGAGGTAGTACCACCTGGAGCACCAGATGATTTTTGTATTCCGGAAGAATGTTGTCCAGATCAAATACCAACACCAAAGTACCCTTCTGCTACTACATGTTTACCGGAAGAAGTTCAACGAGAATTAGAAGAAAGAATTGCAGTTGTAAACAGATTACTACTAGATTTAGCACTGTCTGGTGAACAGCCAGAAGAAGCACGTCGAGCGGCTTTTGACGGATTAATGGGACAGTTCATAAAAGTGAAATTAACATGTGAAGAGAAATTACTCACAAAAAAAAGATTAACAGTTAAGAAAAAACGGGAATTGAAGAAAAAATTGATTGCTAGAAGACCACAGGGGTGTGTTGATCTTGTGTGGGCTTTGATTTTGTTCAACTAAGAAAAGACGATCAATTCTTTGTTGTGCCATTTACAAAGATATGTCAAATAAAATCTGATGAACCGACTTGTGAGAGAATGGATGAACCAGAACTATTAAACATTGATCCATGTTTTAGAAGGGCATTGGCCTATCGATTCGAAACCGTCTCATCTTCTCCAGAATTAATCCAACTTTTCTTCCGACTACGACTTAGTAATTTTCTTCTCCTTTTACTAGATAAAAAAGTTACTATAAAATTGGACAATCACCTAGTAACTGGAACAGTTGTTCATGCTACACATGAATCAATTACACTGTGTAAAAATGAAAAGGAGACTCGTGAGATTCCTTTAGCAGCCATTTGCTATATGAAGTTTCATGAATAATGGTAGAATCGATTTGAGAAAGCTCCCCTATCCTTAGAGGAGCTTTTTTAATGTTAAAATCTTAAAAAACCGAGAAGTCTAGAAAGATTTCTCGGCCTTTAATAAAGATAGATAGATTTGTAACGACTAGTGGCAGCAATGATGATCATCATGTCTATTGTGATGATGCGAACAACAGAAATGACTTAAGAAGTGACGTCTAAAACAAGAGGAGTGACAAGATCTTCTAAAATGATGATCAAAGTGGTAGCTGTGATGACAATGTGAATGACAACAGCTATGTTTTCTTCTTCTACAAGAACAACTCATACTATCACCTCCTTTCGAATTAACAAGGAATCACGGGATTTCTATTAGATTGAAAAGGGTAAACGTAATAAGTGGTTAAGAAACAAAGTGAAGAGAGGTTTAACAGCAATCATCTTCCATTACTGAAATAGATGAAAGAGATTCAAATGGAATCATACGGAACTCATGCTTTTTACATTCTTCCTTCTTTTTTTTGCGAGGCTTTCTACGCACTAAAGTTGGCTTTTTCTTCTTCTTTTTCTCTTTCTGCATCACTTCTACTTCTATAAAATCGGAACCAACATGACAAATTTTTGCATGTAGCTTCTCAATACCTGTGGCTTCACAATCTGTTTCTATCTTTACTCTAGAACCAATTAGTTGTCTGAATCGGAATGCCATTCCACCTTGTAAGCCTGCTAAACGGAATCGAAATCTGTCATCGCAAATAAAGTGGTTATGACAACAACAATCGTGATCATGATGGAAATGGAAGTGGTGGTCATGACAATCATCAAATTTAAAATGGTCATGATGATGGAAAATGCGTTCATCCACTAAAAAGCGTTTATCAAAAATAATGGGGTGTTTACAAGTATCGATTTTTTTGCAATCGCAGTCATGATCGTGGTGATGATGTTTTTTGCAATCACAATCGTGATCATGGTAGTGATGATGTTTTTTGCAATCACAATCGTGATCATGGTGGTGATGATGTTTTTTGCAATCACAGTCGTGATCATGGTGGTGATGATGTTTTTTGCAATCGCAGTCATCATAATGATGGCGGTGCTTTCTACATTCATGACAATCAACATGATAATTATGGCCGTGCTTCTTGCAACCATGGTGGCTGTTATATTGATGATTAAAGCTCATCTATTATTCCTCCTTTTAATCTAAGATTTTTCTATTAAACTCATTGCATTTCTTACTAAGGGTTGTAGAACTCTCCCCCTTCCTATAGTAACTATGGTATGTTTTTCCATACAAAAACGATTAAGCTTATGTCCAAAGACCTGAAAATCCGCTTTATACTCAGGTCGCGATCTGGGAATACACATAGAATGGTAATAAAAGCTATGGAGGTAAATATGAGAAGGTATTTGTTCATTATTTCAACTGTACTTTTCATTTTTAGTGGATGTGAACAATCAACAAGTCATCAACAGCATGGTTTACATGAGGAACAGGATGGAATGATTGATGTGTCTGTGGAGTTTCCAGAAGAGATAAAAGCAGAATATCCCTTTACCGTTAAACTTCTACTAACTCAAGAAGGGAATTTTATAGATAAAGTGGATGATGTACGAGTAGATGTATGGCAGGATAGCGATGAAGCGAAAAAAACAACGTATGAAGCAAGCTTTGATAAAGATGGAATATTTCTTGCTGAGTTAAAGATCGATCAGTCAGGAGCTTATAAATTAATGTACCATGTTACAGCAAAAGGTCAGCATGTAATGAGTGAAGTTTCGTTTGTGGTAAAGGAGAGAGCAGAATGAAACGAAAATGGGTCGTAAATAGCATTGCGACAATTTTTCTATTGGGCGGTTTTTTTCTTATCTATTTCGTTTGGCCGAAAGAAGAAAAATTGCCCGTTTTAGATAAAGTAGAACCCTTTTCACTTCAATCAATAGATGGTCAAGAATATCATTCAGATAATGATAAAGTAAAATTATTAACTTTTTTTTATACAAAATGTCCCGATATCTGTCCACTAACAATGGTTGATTTTCAAAAGTTGCAAGCAGAACTTCAAAACAAAGATCTGTTCGGAAAACATGTAGAGCTTGTAGCGATAACCCTTGACCCTGAGAATGATACACCTGAAATTATGAAAAGCTATTCACAATCGTTCCAAGCCGACTATGATGGTTGGAAATTCCTGAGGGGATCTGAAGACAAGACACAAGCTATTGCAGATCTTTATCATATGAAATACAAGAAGCTTGAAGGAGACTTTATTGCTCATAACACCACGATGTTTTTAATTGATCAGGATCAGCAAATTCGCGGTTTGTTTGATATGGCTAATCAAAACGAAGCAGTTAATGTTGAGGAAATAGTAGCAACTATGGAAGTGCTTGTTGAGGATGAATAAGGAAGTTGTCATTCGATGGTTGATGTGAATCTCTTATTGGCCTTTGGAGCTGGCTTATTATCCTTTCTTTCGCCTTGCTGTCTTCCTTTATATCCAGCCTTTTTGTCGTATATAACTGGTTTGTCAGTTAGAGAGTTAAAGGAAGGTGAAAAGAGGACTCAACGTCTTATATTTTTTCATACCATATCGTTTTTAGTAGGCTTCTCAATTATTTTTATTGTTTTAGGGTTGTCCACCACTTTAATTAGTCAGTTATTTATTGAATATCAGGATTTTATCAGACAATTAGGTGCTGTTTTTATTATTTTTTTTGGCTTTGTAACAATCGGCATCCTAAAACCAAAGGCACTGCTAAACGAAAAGAAAATAAAGGTAAAAAGAAGACCATCTGGTTATGGGGGTTCAGTACTGCTAGGAATAGGATATGCTGCAGGGTGGACTCCATGTGTGGGTCCAATTCTCGCTTCTGTCATTGCTTTTGGTCTCTATACTGGTACAGGTTTACTGTTAATGATTGCTTATATGCTAGGATTTTCACTTCCCTTTTTGGTTATGTCCTTTTTTGTGGAAAAATCAAAAATTTTAAGAAGGTATAGTCAAAAGCTTATGAAAATTTCGGGTCTTATCATGATTGTAATGGGATTTCTTTTGTTTTTTGATTTGATAACAAAGCTAACTAGCTTTCTAATAGAACATGTTTATAAAGGGTTTACAGGATTCTAAAAAAGGAAAACTCAGTTACTTTTCCTATAATCGGGTCTAGTAACTGAGTTATTCTGTTAATCTAATAATTTTAAAGATTAATGCATTTAACAGTAGTAATAGGGATGATTCTTTTGTTCATTTCATCTTTTTCTTTAGGTTGTTTATAGTATTCCCATTCTTTAGAAGGCTTGTTAGAGTCTTTTATTAAACATACCTCTATAAAGTCAGAACCAACAAAATCAAGTTGTGCTCTTATTTTTTCTACTTTTTCACCAGAAAACATTTCAATTGTTATTTCTTTATCGATAAGCTTTCGCAAACGATATGAGAATTCATTGCTTAATATTTCCCTAGTATGGAATTCACGATGAATATCTTCATCATAGAATGAATCATCATGACAAGAACAACAGCATCTATTCGGAAGATGATGATTAAACTTTTTAACTCCTTAAATTCATCATTGTACATATAACTATTTCCTCCTTCTATCTTAAAATGTTCATATTTAGGTTATGTAAGTAAATAATAAAATGACTAATACACCTGTCTTATCTAGTAAAAATAGGCTAATCACTTTCCATTAAATGGTTATACGTCCATGCAGATAGGGCACTAGTTTAATATCCTATATTATCTCTTGGTAGGGAAATGAAAATATGTTGAAATGAGGGAAAAGCATGGATGGAAAAGATAATAAATGTCTTAAAGACCTATTAACAACGATACCTCCAAATTATCCTGTTAATATGATCTATTTAAATGGGGTTCCTGTTGAGGTATGGGCTTTTTCAAATATTGATTATGAGAAGTGCTTAGCTTATTTTATAAATGTTGATGGTCAAGTGGTTATTTTTGATGCTGAAAAAATTGATGGTATTTCTTTTGGAGAACTAGTAGATGATGACGATGATTTTGAAGATTTTTAGTTAAGAGAAGGTTTAATATTGAATTGAATATTGTTATGAAAGGGTGCATATAAAATGTACCTTTTTTAATTTAAATAGTCTATCATCCTATTAAAAATGCCCTTTTTAAGAATCTATTATACTAGTCTATACAATGATATGTCTTCTTCATATAGTATATTAACTCTGAAAAATCAGAGGAAATATAAACGGAAGGGGAAATTGTCATGTCAGATTACAAAAAAGGTTGTATCGAGGATATTCTTAAAAAGCTTCCTCCAGGCTATGGAGTAGGAGGAGTTTACTTGAGAAACGGGTCATTAGTACCTGTTACTACTTTCTCAAATGTATGTGATTGTTGTGCATACTTTGTCGGTGCGGACTGTCAAGTTTGTGTATTTGATACTGATAACATTGCCGGATTATGCTTCGGACCAGCTGAAGCTCCAGACGCTGACGAAGAGTAATCTTAAGGGGAGCGATATCGCTGAATATCGCTCCCTTTTTGGTGATTTAATTATAATCTTTGAAATTTCAGCATCCAATGTTTCTTTTCCCCAATGTACACCATCTATTTTATTACAATCAAACGTCTTAACCTGCAATTCATCCGTAAAATGAGCAATACTACCTTCTAAGCTTATATTTAAAAATCTAGTAACATCTACATTTTTTCCATTAATCAGTATAGAATTAATTGGAAAATTAGAAGGAAGGCCTTTAAATAATTCTACAAATGGCCCGTTATAGTTAGTTTTACCAAGCTCTCTTTTAAGGTCAACATTCTCTTTAACTTGATCATTTAATTTTTGAATTAATTCTCCATATTTTTTATCATCATCATTAGCTGAAGTAGAGAGATCGTATTGAGTTTTCTGTTCTGTAGAGGAGTTAAACATCGCAATATTCAGTGCAACTGTTTTTGTGATGTGACGTTTTAAAGCTTTTATTTTCTTCTTCATATTAGTATGAAGATCATTGTACATATCTTCATACTTTTTCACTTGATAAAGTAGTTCTTCTTTTTGAAAAAAGAGTTCTTCATATAGGTTTTTGTGAACATGATCATGACCTAGTAAATGTTGATCTATCTTTGTCATACTAGTTTCATGTTCGTTTAGTAGCTGATACAGTTGATTATGATGCTCATCTACATCCAACAATTTAGCATGAAGAAGTTGGTATAAAGCTTCTTGTTGAGACATGCGGTCTAAAAAGTTGATTATTTTTTGTTCATGATCGTGTAATGAAGAAGTAACTTCTTCATTTATTTTATTCTGAACAAGTAACTGATCGTTAAGCTTGTTAAATTGCTGGTCTGCGTCTTCGTTTATTTTATCTTGGTTAGCCAACTGCTGATTCAGTTGGTCATGTACATTTCTATGTTTGTCTAACTCACTTTTAACGAAACGGTTTTGCTCATCTATTTGATTAGAGAGCACATGATAGTGATCATCTATTTGTTTTTGCTGAGTTGAAAGTAAACGATTAAGATTTTTTTGTTCTTGAAAAAGGGTTTCATTATCTTTGTCTTGTTGTATAACTTGGTTTTTAAGATCATCTGTTTGAACGATATTTTCGGACAATTGTTTTGAGTATTTGGCTTGTAACTCATCTAGGCTTGTAACATTTTCCTTTACTTTTTTTAGTTCCTGATTTTGACTGGTTAGTTGATTTGCCTGATTTGTTTGAGTAGAAGAAAGACTAGAAACATTTTGTGCAATGGAATGTATCTCATGACTTTGTGAATTTTGTTTATCAACTAGCTCAGAATGAAGGGTAGCTTGTTCCTTCACTTTTTGGGTAATCCAGTCGGTGAAGTTCGCTTGCTTTGACACATGCTGATAAAAATCACTCATTAATCTTTTGTTTTTTAATGTTAGATTGTTAAACTCACAAAATAATTCTCCTTGGGCTTTTTCTAACTCACCGTTCTTTTCTTCTTGTGTTTCAATATGTTTAAGAACTTTATTTGAGTAATATAAACGTTGATTCACATTCATATGTTCTAATTTGGGATTTACAAATACTTGGGGATACACATCTTTTTTGATAAAAGCGTTAGTAGACAATATCTTCCCTCCCTTTATCTACTTATGATTCTTAATATATGGGTGTTTTTCTCATAAGGTGCATGTCACTAAGAAATTAGATGTAAAATTTGGCTTAAGGACATGTTAAGGTTACAATTTAGATAACTAAATGTTTTTGGGGTGACTGTAGATGTATTTACCATCATTCAACTTATCTAATAAAACAGCTGTTATTACTGGAGCCGGCAGAGGAATAGGGAGAGCTCTTGCTATTGGTTTTGCAGAAGCTGGAGCTAATCTAGTATTATTATCTCGTACGGAAAAAGAGCTTAATGAAGTGGAAACGATCATATCTGATATGGGTAGAACAGCATTGCCAATTGTAACGGATGTTACGAAACCATCAGATATTTCTGAAGCTATCGAAAAAATCAAACAAGAAAACATAAAAATAGATATTTTGGTTAATAATGCCGGGATGAATATCCGTACTGAAGCATTAAATGTAACAGAAGATGAGTGGGACAAAATCATGAATACGAATATAAAATCTGCCTTTTTTATGTCTCGTGAAATCGGTGCTCTTATGAAGGAGCATGGTGAAGGGGGACGAATTATTAATATCTCCTCTGTTGCAGGAAAGATCGCTTTACGAACAGGAGTGGCTTATGGAGCTACAAAGGCTGCGATGATTCAAATGACAAAAATACTTGCGTTTGAATGGGGGAAATATCATATAAATGTTAATTCTATCGGGCCATGGTACTTTGAAACACCGCTAACTAAGGAATTACTTTCAAATGAAGAATATGTAAAAGACATATTAGCTGTTACACCATTAAAACGAATAGGCCAACTTCCTGAATTGGTAGGTCCGGCAGTATTTCTAGCATCAGATGCTTCAAGCTACATAAGTGGTCAAACATTGTTTGTTGACGGCGGTATGACAATTAACGGCTTTTAATCACAAGCGAAAGATTTAAGATCTTACAGACTGATATAGGGGGATCCCCCCTATATCAGGATTGTTTTGTTAGTTGTGTACGATATTCTGTTATAGTTAACTCTATTTCTTCTAATCTAGCTTCAAGCTTTTCTGTTGAATGACCTGTTGACTCGAGTTTTTCAATGTCACCTTGTACTCGAATATATTCCATTTTTAGTTCGTCAATTTTCTGCTGTACCTCTAGTGCATTCATTTGTTTGCATCTCCTTTATCATCGTTTCTTAATGAATAGTGTAACGAAAAGAAGTAAGAATGACAAAGTGGTAGCAATTAATCGGATATAAAATATTTATTTTTATGATAGAAAGCAATTTCCCACAGATGTAATCGGATACAGATAAGTGGTATAATAAAATTAGTACTAAATGTGAAAGTGGGATGTTGCTGATGAGTGGTTTAATGGGTGGACTAAATCGTGTGTTTGAATGGGTAATGCGTTTGTCCGTTATTAATATACTTTGGATTTTGTTTAATCTACCAATTTGTTATTTACTTTTCTCTATTCTTTTTGCTACAGATCAATCGTCGTTGTTCTTGTTTTTATTAACTATTGCAGTGTTGGCACCTTTTATCTTTTTCCCTGCAACAACGGCTATGTTTGGTGTAGTTCGTAAATGGGTGATGGGAGATCTTGATGTACCCTTACTAAAATCGTATTGGTTGTTTTATAAAGAAAACTATATGAGAAGCTTAACAGGGGGAATTATTTTAACCTTTATCTGGGTAGTATGGGGAGCGGATTTTTTCTTCTTTGCTAAAATGAATATTATTATAAGCTCGTTTTTTTTAGTAGGCTTCTTATTTTTATTTTTAATGACAGTGTTTTTCTTCTCTAACACTGTGCATACCGAGTTAAAGCTATTTACAAGTATTAAGAATTCATTCTTTCTCACTATGGTTTATCCATTAATTAATTTAATGGTGTTAGTATCTAGTGCAATTATTCTTTATATGAGCATTGGAGTTTTTACATTCCTTATCCCATTTTTCATGGGAACACTTATAGCGTATGTATCATTTGCTGCATATTTTCATAAACTTGAGAAAATACAGGATAAGACTTCAGAAGCTCAAAAATAAACCAAAAGAAAGAGATCGTCACATGGACGATCTCTTTCTTTTGGTAGTTGTAGCGATTTAACGATGCATCCAAATATCAGGAAGCGTTTTCATAAATAACACCTTTGAATTGAATTTTAAACTTTGAATAATTCTCTTGTTTTAACTGATTTTTAACTTCTTTTATTTTAGCAACTGCCTCCGTCATACCTGATGCAGCAATTTTATATTCTCTTTTATCTTCTCCTAGGTCAATTAAAAAAACAAACTGTTTCATTTCTGTACTCTCCTTTGATGTTAATACTCATTCTTTACAAATATGTGAAATCGGTTTCAATTATTATTCTAATATGTTGTATACGCTTTCATTTTAATCCGTTTAAAAGGAATTGTCAACCTAATGAACCCTTCCTTTTTACCTATAAAAAAAATTCTTCTTAATTTGTTCACATTTAAACTAAGAAGAATGAAATAAGTATTATATTCATTATTTTAAGTATATGGCAAAGGCAATAATGATAGCGATACCTAGAAGAATATAAATCCATGATAAACGAGAAATATTTGATTTTGTTTTCTCATCATAATCTTTATCACCTTTGCCACCTATTAAAATTGTTCCTATTAAGGAGATTACCCCAATAATAATCACTAGAAAGATGGCTAATTTCACTTTTAGTCCTCCTCGCCTCAATACACTTATTTTTATATCATACTATAAATCTTACCTGAGACATGCTTCTTTTAACTTTTATTTTGGTAAAGCTCTGCTTTTATAGATTTAACTCAAATGTTAACTATTAAGGCTTTTCTTTGACATAAAGTAATGAGTGAATTTCTCTTAGCTTGTTTAACTTATCTAAAACCGTGGAAGTGTATAAATATAGCGGATAGTTGATGTACTGTTTTGTAAACGTTTTCCTATGGGTTGTATGTTTTACACAACGAGGTAATGAAATCTTTGTATTTACGCTACATTGTGGAAATCCGCTGTGAAATCGTAAAATATTTGTATAGAAACAAACTCTTACTTGCTTCTTTCTTAATGGAGGTGTTAAAAGTGTCAGTTATTACAAGAGATCTATTTTTATATTTATCTAACAACAAAACGTTAAATCGTGCCGCTCAGAATTGGGGTGCTACTATTGCCTCTGGAAAGATTGTTGGAGGAATGGATTTTCCAAGCTCCATTAAATTTATTAAAGAATTAAATAATGAAGGATTATCGGTTACAGTTGATCACTTAGGTGAGTTTGTTAGAAGTGAAACGGTAGCAAAAGAACGTACAGAAGAATGTATTCAAACAATCGAAACAATTGTTGCTCAGCAGTTAGATTCTCATGTTTCATTAAAACTCACTTCACTCGGATTAGATATTTCTAAAGATCTAGTTTATGAGAATATGATGAAAATAATGGAATCCGCTGAAAAGAATAAAGTGATGGTAACAATTGATATGGAAGATGAACAACGTTGTCAAGATACACTATCAATCTTCAAAGATCTAAAAAAGGATTATCACTATATAAGTACTGTTTTACAAGCATACTTGTACCGAACCGAGAAAGACTTAGATGAATTAAACAGTTATCAACCCTTTTTACGTCTTGTAAAGGGTGCATATAAAGAATCTCCAAAAGTGGCATTTCCTGAAAAAGAGGATGTTGATAATAATTACAAAAAAATAATCAAAAAACATCTATTAAATGGAAATTATGCAGGAATTGCCACTCATGATGATGCCATTATTGAGTACACAAAGAGATTAGTAGCTGAATACAACATTCCTAAACATTCTTTTGAATTTCAAATGCTTTATGGAATGCGTTCCACAACACAAAGAGAACTAGTTAAAGAAGGCTATAACATGCGTGTGTATGTACCATATGGACGCGACTGGTATGGATATTTTATGAGACGACTTGCTGAGCGTCCAGCCAATATTGCCTTTGCACTTAAAGGAATGACTAAAAATAAACTTTCAAATAAAGGAGACGATGAATGATGACAACACCATACAAACACGAACCATTTACTGATTTTTCACTTGAGGAAAACCGAGTAGCTTTTGAAAAAGCCTTGGAAAACGTGCAGGAAATCATGGGAAAAGAGTACCCACTTGTTATTAATGGAGAAAGAATAACAACTGAAGCGAAAATTGTCTCATACAACCCGGCAAACAAAGAAGAAGTTGTTGGTAAAGTATCGAAGGCTACACAAGAGCATGCAGAAATGGCAATCCAGGCAGCAGATGAAGCGTTCAAAGAGTGGAGATACTGGAATCCGGAAGAAAGAGCTAATATTTTATTCCGTGCAGCTGCCATTATTCGTCGTAAAAAGCATGACTTTTCAGCATTGTTGGTCAAAGAAGCTGGGAAGCCTTGGAATGAGGCTGATGCCGATACAGCTGAAGCGATTGACTTCTTAGAATATTATGGTCGACAAATGACTGAACTAGCAAAAGGAAAGCCAGTTAACAGCCGTGAAGGTGAAAGTAATAAATATATTTATACCCCAACAGGCGTAACTGTTGTCATTCCACCTTGGAACTTCTTATTTGCGATTATGGCTGGTACAACAGTTGCACCGATTGTAACTGGAAATACAGTTGTATTAAAACCTGCAAGTGCAACACCTGTTATTGCTGCTCGATTTGTTGAAGTACTTGAAGAAGCTGGATTGCCAAAAGGAGTTGTGAACTTTGTTCCTGGTAGTGGAGCTGAAGTAGGTGACTATCTAGTTGATCACCCAAAAACAAGTATCATTACATTTACTGGCTCACGGGAAGTAGGAACACGTATTTTTGAACGCGCTGCAAAAGTTCAACCAGGTCAAATGCACTTAAAACGAGTGATTGCTGAAATGGGTGGTAAGGACACAGTTGTAGTAGATAATGATTGTGATATTGAATTAGCTGCTCAATCCATTTTCGCTTCGGCATTTGGTTTTGCAGGACAAAAATGTTCAGCAGGCTCTCGTGCAGTTGTTCATGAGGATGTATATGATGAAGTCCTTCAACGTGTTATTGAGATTACAGAAAGTAAAGTAACTGGAAATCCAGAAAGTGCGGATACTTACATGGGGCCGGTTATTGATCAAGGTTCATTTGAAAAAATCATGGACTATATCTCCATTGGAAAAGAAGAAGGTCGCTTAGTAAGTGGTGGAAATGGTGATGATTCAAAAGGGTACTATATTGAACCTACCATTTTTGCGGATCTTGATCCTAATGCAAGAATTATGCAAGAAGAGATTTTTGGACCGGTTGTAGCATTTGCTAAAGCTAAAAACTTCGACGAAGCTCTTGAAATTGCTAATAATACAGAATACGGTTTAACAGGTGCTATTATTACTAGAAACAGAAAACATATTGAACGTGCAAAACATGAATTTCATGTAGGAAATCTTTACTTTAATCGTAATTGTACAGGAGCAATTGTTGGTTACCACCCATTTGGAGGCTTTAAAATGTCAGGAACTGACTCAAAAGCTGGTGGACCTGATTACTTGGCTCTTCATATGCAGGCAAAAACAATTAGTGAGATGTTATAATAAAGGGGGAGAAACCGGTAAAGTTTCTTAACTGGTTCCGTTAACTATCCCTAACCTATAAGATGTATTGCAAAATGACCTTCAAATTGAATTGTAATTTGGAGGTCATTTTTAGTTGATTTAAAGGGATTTCAACAACAACTTTTGGAGGAGTTGTAGTGCAATTTGTTTTTAAAATGTGGGATACAATAGACAGTGTAACTCAGCAAAATATACTTCATTTTTACTTACAAATTGATATACAGAAGATATAGGTTTGGCTTGAATGTTGTGGTTCAATGTTATGGAAAAAATTAAACGGAGAAATTCCGGCTAAATCGGCAAATTCCCCATATTTCATTAAAAATAAGGGGAAATATTACGCTTATTCTATCCAAATCGCTTGTTTTTGCCTTATCTAGAGCAGTTAAACGGAATATTTCCGCTTATTCTTGCTTTTTAAGCTTCCCAATACATAATAACAGGAAATTCTCCGTCTATTCTCATACCTTCTCAAAGATGAAACCGGAATAGGATAGCAAGATAGAAACCCTTGTTATTTTTAATGTTTTAGAAATTGCCCTTCATTTTACAGTGAAAAGAGATTACATTTTGATTTGTGTTTTCCTAGAAATATTGCGTTTTGAGATAGGAAACGGATCTCCTTAGAAGTTTCTGCTTTCTCTTGTTTCAGTTTAAATGCTCACCTTTTAACAAAGATTGAATACATTCTTGGGTTCTCAAACCCTAATTTTTGAGCCAGATATATGGAGCCTAAATTATGTATATCACAATCCCAACGTGGTACTTTATCGTGTTCCAGGCAATGCTTAATAAAAGCAGCTGAAACATGTGTGGCTAATCCCATTCCACTAAAGTTTGAAGAAGTGGCCACATCAATTTCCGCGTAGTTCTCAGACGTAAATATTGATATACTCTCACTTACAATTTTATCTTTATATGAAATGAAATATCCAAATCCATGTTGTAGAAAACGAGACACCGAACCCCAGTATTCTTTTATATAAACCTCATTAAACTCAAGACTCCTGTTCATAGCGTCTTCATTAAACCTTCTTACCTCATATCCATCCCTTAGCTCATCTAATTTTAGTGATGAATATCTCTGTGTGTTAAAAAAGTAAGAAAATCGCTTATATTGCTTAAATTCATTCGTTGCTTTATTTGTTAATAACTTATCCCATTCTGGAGAAGAAGAAAATAACGTAAATCGTTCATTCTTTTGTTTTTTATTTTCATAGATAGGGAGAATTGTATGTTTAAAAAAATCAATATCAGGCTCTCCAGACACAACGAATATGCCTGAACTTGTACTGATTAAGGAACAATTATTTTGTTGTATAATCTCGCCTTTAATCAACTCGTCTAGAACAGAATGAGCAAAAACGGGGAGAATTTCACTACCAGTATCGTGTGAAAATGACATTATACACCTCCTATAGTAAAGTTAGAGAATTTTTAATTTCGTGAAACTTTCGTCTACTTCGTTCGTATTACTTAATGAACATAACTAGTTACGTTTTATTATACAGATTGTAAATAGAAATGGTCATTTCCCACGTGGGATCATTAAAATTTACATTATCAAAACATACGGAGGGAAAACATATGTCAGGTTTCTTTGGTGTTATCGTTATTTTCATTCCATTGTTAATTGTAGCAGCCATAGCTGGAGTAGGTTATTTCTTTTGGGTGAAAATCCGTTATCGAACAGCCAGGTCAAATCAAGCACTTATTATTACTGGTCCTAAACTAGGTGATCCTGAGAAAGAAACGAATATATTTGCTGATCAAGAAGGACGTTCTATGAAAATTATCAGAGGTGGCGGTTACAGGCTTAGACGATTCCAAACAGCTACACCTGTTAACCTTACTTCGTTTCAGTTAAAGCTATCAACACCAAGAGTATACACAAATGGTGGCGTACCGATTGTAGCAGATGCTGTTGCCATGGTGAAAGTGGCAGATACGTTGAATGGTATTGCCAACTATGCTGAACAGTTTTTGGGAAAAGAACAGGAAGAAATTGAAGCAGAAATTATTGAGGTACTTGGAAGTAATTTACGTGCGATACTTTCAAAAATGACGGTTGAGGATATTAACAGTGATCGTGAAAAATTTAATCATGATGTTTCTGAAGTGGCTCAAAAACAATTAGATTTAATGGGCTTTAAAATTACTTCACTAGGGTTAACAGATTTACGTGATGCTGATGAGGAAAATGGATATTTAGAAAACCTAGGAAGACCTCGTATTGCTGAGGTTCGTAAATTAGCAGAAATCGCCGAGGCTAATAGTGAGCGTGAAACACGAATTCATAGAGCACAGACAGATCAAGAGGCGAAAGAGGAAGAATACAAGCGCCAGATCGCAATTGCTGAATCGAAGAAGGAAAAAGATATTAAAGATGCTGCCTTCAAAGAGGAAACTGAGCGTGCAAGAGCTAAATCAGAGCAATCTTATGAATTGGAAAGAGCAAAGCTCGCTAAAGAGGTGAAGGAAGAAGAATTAACACTTAAATTTTTAGAACGTGAACGTGCCGTTAAGCTTGAGGAAGAAGAAAGTAAAGTTCGTAAAACAAAAGCTGATGCCGAATACTATGAAACAACACGTAAAGCAGAAGCCGAGGCACGAAAATCTGAAATTGATGGAGAAGCAAAAGCGAGGATTCGCCGTGAAGAAGGATCTGCTGAAGCGGATGTTATTCGTGAGCGTGGTAAAGCAGAAGCAGAGGCACGTAAGCTGTTAGCTGAAGCAATGGAAAAACACGGTGATGTGATTATCACTGAAAAATTAATAGAAATGTTACCAGTATTTGCAGAGAAAATTGCACAGCCTTTAACGAATATTGATTCTGTTAAAATTATTGATTCAGGTAACGGTCACGGTGTTTCTTCATTTGGTAAAAGCATTACAAAAACAATGGTGGATATCCAAGAACCATTAAAAGAAATGACAGGGATTGATATGGGAGAATTGTTAAAATCATATGCAACTCGAACAAATCGTACAGATAATCATATTACCTTTCAAGAAGCAAAACGAGATAACGGCAGTGACATGGTTACAGTAGTAGAAGATGATGATGAGAAATAAGTAAAAAGCGGACTCTTGGATGTCCGCTTTTTTATTTATAAAAACCTTGCTACATTTCCTACAAAGAATCTATACAAGTCTGTACTGACACAGTATCATAATGGTAAAGAAACAATGAGTAGGAGTTTTCATATGGATGAGCTATTAGAGCGTGTGTTATCTTTATCTGATTTACACGAAATTGTGGACGGTATAAGCAATGGTTTAAAAAAGCCTGTTATTCTTGAGAGTGATCATTTTTTCTTACTTGCTTATAATTCCTATTATGTGGATCATTTTGATTCAGCAAATCAGCAAACGATTTTTGCAAAAAAATGTCCATTAAATATTTTTGAAAGATTCGTCGAGACAGGAATTATTGACAAATTAAAAACAAATGAACATCCTTTTAGAATTCACGAGATGAAAGAGATAGGTTTAAATCAACGCGTTGTTGTAAGTGCAAAATACAAAGGAACGATTATGGGATACATTTGGATACAAGAGATAGAGGACCCATTAACTGATGAACAGTTAACCTTTTTATACGATGCTTCCTTTCATGTTGGAAAGATGATTTATAAGAAAAATAAATTAAAACAACAAAAAGCTGAGAAAATCGAACATGTTTTCCGTCAGATTATTAATGGTGACTTTGTTAGTGAGAAGGAGCTTAGATGGGAGGCCACACAGTTAGATATCGTTTTGCCGTCCATTTTCAGTGTTATGGTTGTGAATGCCATTCATGCTGATGAGGAGCTTGTAGAAGAATTAAAAGAAACCATTCGATCCTATTTAAATTTAAAAGATAATACAAGCCATGTGTTAGTTGATCGGACGAATATAGTTATTATCGTTGGTTGCTATTCCCTTAAATACTCACCGGTAGAAGCTGCCTTAAATATTATTGAAAACCTGTTATCAAACTTTGATGAGAAGCGATATTCTGACATTTTTATTGGAATCGGCAATGAATATCAACCAATTACATTGCTTCAAACAAGTTACAAAGAAGCGCTGGAAGTTGTTTCGATTGCTGAAAAACTTGGAACACAGGAGAATGTTCCGTATGAACATGATAAAATTGGTATTTTTCGCTATCTTGATGTGATAAACGAAAAAAATAAGAGTATGAGCTATACAAATAAAAATCTGCAGATTCTTCAACGAAAAGATAAAGAAAGCCAAACAGAGCTAGTCAAAACTCTTGAGTACTATCTTGTGAATAACTGTAAATTAAAGCCGACTGCAGAACAAATGTTTATTCATCCAAATACGTTAAATTATCGAATGAAACAAATTGCAGAGTTAACAACGATTGATTTTTCAGATTTTAATCAAAAGTGTCAGCTATATCTTGATTTGATGTTAAATAAAAAGCAACCTAGATAAGGCAGCTTCAAAATTTATATTCAATACAATATAAAGCAAAAACCAAACCATTATATCAATCGATGAAAGGTTTGGTTTTGTTTGGTTACTCTTGATCAGGATAAGTTCTCCTCAAAAAATTGATTGATTGAGTAATTAACTCCTCTAAAACTTCTGTATCAATATCCGCCAGTTTATTAATATAAACACAAGCTTTTCCACTAGTGTGCTTACCGAATTTTTCTAATAACTTCTCACGTTCGGTATCACCTGTTGCAAAATACAAGCTTATTTTGGCTTTTCGTGGAGAAAAGCCAACAAGGGGTGCATCACCTTCATGACCAGTGGGATATTTATAGTGATACTTTCCAAACCCAATAATACTTGGTCCCCACATTTTTGCCTGATAGCCTGATACATCTGAAAAAATATCTAATAATTTGTAGGCGTCTTCACGTTTTTTCGGACTTTCAACGCTTTCAATATATTCAATGACACTTTTATCATTTTCTTTTGTTTTTTGTTCGTACAAAGCAGCTCCTCCTAAAAACAATTAGAAATACAGCTTAGTCAACAAGGCCAAGTGATTTTAAACCGTTGTATATACCTGAGTTTGTTACTTTTGTTGTTTTATATTTTGCGTATTGAAAAAGATCTGGATGTCCATTCCCCATAGCAAACCCTTCCCCAACAAGCTCTAGCATTTCCTTGTCATTCATTCCATCACCGAAAGCAATGGCAGCTTCTGTTGGAAGAGAGAGTAGCTCTAGGATATTCTGAACTGCAATCCCTTTATTTACGTTATCACGAATCACATCATAGCAATGACGTAATCCATCAACATTGACTTGTGATAAATGAATCGAAGGATCTTCCTTTTCATATAATGCTGGTTCATTTTCACTTAAATTAATAAGAGTGATTCCTAAAATTTTATCAATTACATCAAGTGAATAGGAATTATTTTTATGTAGGTGAAAAGCTGAAATAAATTCTTTAACGATTGGACTTTCTAAGTCTGAGAAAATATTCTCCTCATGAGTATACAAAACAAGCTCATGCTCATTGTTTTTGGCAATATCAACATATTTTTCAACAGTTGAGCTTAGCATTGGTTCTCGAAAAATATCCTCACCCTTATGAATGGCATACGCTCCATTGTAGCCAATAAATGATTCAATATTTAATTCCTCTGCAATATGTGATATTTCATGTAAAGGGCGACCTGTTGCAAGGAATACTTCAATTCCTTTTTTCTTCACTTCAGCTATAGCTTTTTTTGAAGAATCCTCAATTGTGTCATCAGGTCTTAGCAGTGTACCATCAATGTCTAAAAACAAAATTTTATAATTTGTCATTTTTCATCTCCATCTCAGTTTTATAAAGTGTACCCCATTAATAAGTGTAAGTGAGTTTTTAATCCAGTTTCTTCAAGTAATTATTTTATCATAGAAAAAACGGGTGAATAAAAATTTAACTATAATTTTATGTGGTTTTTACCTTTTTAAAAAATATTTTATAAATATGTTTAATTTTTTTCCAGCGGGTAATAATAATAACCGAAATTATCATCAAACATGTTTTGATTGATTTAGGAGGAAATTTTTAATGGCACAAGGAAAAGTAAAATGGTTTAACTCAGAAAAAGGTTTTGGATTTATTGAAGTTGAAGGTGGAGATGACGTATTTGTTCACTTCTCTTCAATTCAAGGAGAAGGTTATAAGAGCTTAGATGAAGGACAAGAAGTTACTTTTGACATTGAACAAGGTAACAGAGGTCCTCAAGCTGCTAACGTTCAAAAAATATAAAACCAACTAAAACCATCTAACAGGCCCTAGTTTAGGGTCTGTTTTTATTTTAGACTTTTTTCGTTGTAAGCTCCTATTTTGATTCGGTACTTTTTTAAACAGCCTTTGAATAGGTTTGTACTAATCATCAATTTATCGACATTCATAGAAATGGGGGCTTAGTAATGAAGATGGTTGATCAATTAAAAGAATTTATTGTAAATCAAGATGTAATCCCAAAGTCAATAAAAATTCACCCTGACGCACTTTTAGAACTCGAATCAGAAAAGTTTGTTTATATGATTAATAAGCATGAAGAAAACCCTGTGAAACGCTTTATGGGGATTGAGCTTATTTCGTCAGCAGATGTGGAAGGTTTTGACGTAGTAGAAGAAGGGGTTAATCAAGAGCGGTGGATTGTAAAAAAAGAGGTTAAAAAGATAAAAGAAAAATATGTCCGAGATAAGGATAATGAGTTATCTAAGGATATTAGCTTATTATTCGCGTACATGGGTTACTTAGAGCGTGAATTAGAAGATAAAACGAATTACCTAAACTACTTAAAAGAAAAGGAAGCGATTCGAGCTACAGAAAAAGGTGAATAGTTATATGTATTTATGAAGTTACATTCCTTGTTGATTTGTAATTTATTTACATTTTTAGAAAAATACGCAGGTGATTCTTCATTTATAGAGAATTGATTAAGGATGTTTGTATAATTGGAGGGATCATTATGTTTCAAACAAAAGAACGTTTTTTAATGTCTTGGCAATTTGAAGCAACTTCAACACAAAAGTTACTGAATCAGCTAAATGATGATTCACTTAATCAGGAGATTACACCTAATCACTGGACATTGGGGAGAGTCGCATGGCATATAGTGACAGCCATTCGTGTTATTTCATCGCAAACGAATTTAAGATTTGAAGGACCAGCTGAAGATTTTCCTGTACCAACATCCTCAACTTTTATTTCTGAAAGCTATAAGCAGGCTTCTCAGGCATTTACAGAGGCAATCCAAACTCAATGGTCAGATCATAACTTGCAGGATATAATTGAATTTTTCGGACAGAAAATGCCTGTTGGAACATTATTATTATTTTTACTTCAGCATCAAACGCATCATCGAGGACAATTAACAGTACTTATGCGGCAAGCAGGAATAGATGTTTCAGGAGTTTATGGACCTTCAAAAGATGAATGGGCAGCACTTGGAATGGAAGCGCCGAAGATGTAATGTTGAAAAAGGTAATTGTGAAAACGATGAATAACATCATGTTTAACGAATAGGAATATAGTTAATGGCGGAGACACTGGTAATTATTTACTGGTGTTTTTTTCTTGTGTAATACTAGTTTGAAACCCTTACATTTCTGGAGAAGATGATTTATAATAGAAAAATTGATAACTATACTTCTAAGATATGTAAGTATGAAACTTACTATATTAGCATCTCATACTTGCAAATAAAACATAAAGGATTTTTTTATGATAAACCAAAACTCCCTTGTACCATTACGAACATTTATGTTTTTTGTTAGCGCTATCGGATCAATGGTCGTTAGTTTTCTCCCGATTTACTTTCAGTATAAAGGATTCTCTAGCTCTCAAATTGGTTGGTTTTTGGCAATTGGTCCATTTGTCGGCTTGATTGCTCAGCCGCTATGGGGATATGCTAGTGACAAGTATAAAACAGTTAAAAAAGTTTTATTCTCTTGTTTAATAGGATTTTCGGTAAGTGTAATTTGGCTTTTTCAGATTGATTCTTTTTTATGGATTATTATAGCGGGATCTCTCTTTTTCTTTTTTTCTCACCAGTTAATCCTCTGGCTGATAATCTGGCAAAAAGACAATCTCAGATTCACTCCGTTACATTTGGCTCAATAAGGATGTGGGGGTCTATAGGTTTTGCCCTTGTTTCATTATTTAGCGGCTTTTTACTTTCCAAGTTTGGGATTGGATTTTTAGCCATCCCCATTACTGTTCTTGCAGTTTCTACTTGCTTGCTTTCATTAACGTTGACTGATGCAAAAGCAGGTAGCAAAAAGGTGAACTATAAAGACATCGGGATGTTTTTTAAAGATCCAACCTTAACGGCATTTTTCATCTTGATTGCGTTAGTTTTGCTAACACATCGAACTAGTGATTCGTTTATTAGTTTATATTTGTTTGAAATAGGTGGAAACGAAATGTTAGTTGGTTGGATATGGTTTATTGGTGTATCAAGTGAAGCACTTCTCTTTTTCTTAAGTGCCAAATGGTTTCGCTCTTCCAGCCCGATTTTATATATCATTATCGCCTCAGTTCTTTATTGTATTCGCTGGATCTTAACAGCGCTTTCGCAGGATCCAACGATGCTTTTATGTATTCAAGTTTTACATGGAATTTGTTTTGCTATCGTTTTTTTAGGTGCTCTTGAGTACTTATATAAAGTCATTCCTGAAGAGTTGCAAGCAACAGGACATATGGTGTTTGTAGGCATCTCCTTTGGTATAACAGGAATTATCGGATCTTCAGTTGGAGGAATTATTTTTGAAAACTTCGGGGGATCAACGTTATATTTCTTACTAGCAGGATCATCGTTTTTAGGCCTGATTGGTTTTCTTTTCTTTTATAAAAAGGAGAAAAAAGCAGAACTCAAGCAGACTGAAATGGAAAGTGTTAGTTAACAGATGGGCCGCTGTGTGTGAAATAACAACATAGTGGCCTTTGCTGTTTAAAGTTAAGAAAAATTAGCCATACAATCATTTTCACTTCATATATATAAGTGAAGGGGGTTGTACGGTGAAATCGACAAGACCATTTCTTTTAAAACTTGTATATGTGCCTATTCTAATCATCCTCCTCATGTTCTTCTTGATTGGGGTTCTGATTTCGATGAATGTTACTGTGGATTCAAGAACGATCCAGAGAACGATCGGTGAACTTAACACAGAAGAGTTATTTGTTCATTTTCTCCAATTTGAGAATCATTATTTCTACCCTGAATCTAAAAACCCCTTATTAACAACATCTAATCTATCTACCTTAGCCATCCAGCTTGCAACAAGTGTAAAACCAACGGACGCAAGGACATTTCTAGGAAATGAATTACCTGGTCTCAGATTATATGATACAGAGATAGCTGTTGCAGGTGAAGGAACAAATCTTAGCAACATTCCGTATGAATCCCCTCCACCAACAGAAATTTTACTTCAGGAAAGAAAAGTTGTGGAGGAAGAATTAAAGGGAAGAACAACAGAAGACAAAGATGATGAACAAATAACGAATCCAGATGAAAAAACAGTGTTTATCTATCAGAGCCATAGTTGGGAGTCATTTTTACCGTTATTAGAGGGAGCTGAACAGCCAAATGAGGCAATCAGTTCAGATGAGCGTGTAAATGTAATCGGCCTTGGCAGTCGTTTAGCTGAAAATCTAATGAAAAAGGGAATTGGTGTTGAGCACGATAAAACCAATATGACGAAAGAACTACAACAAAAAGGTTGGAAGTCAACGAAGGCATATACTGTTTCTGGAACAATTGTCGATCAAGCAGCTGCTGCAACAACAAGCAAATATGTTTATTACATTGATATTCATCGTGATTCTGCCAGAAAAAACATAACAACCAAGACAATAAATGGAGAGACCTACGCAAGAATCTACTTTGTTGTGGGAAAAGAAAATGAAAACTATCTAGAAAATCTTGATTTTGCTAAAACCTTACATCAGAACCTCGAAAAAAAATATCCAGGAATTAGTCGAGGTGTATTTTTAAAATCAAAAAGTGAGGGCAATGGTGTTTACAATCAAGATGTATCTAATAAAGCCATGTTGATTGAAATTGGTGGAGTAGATAACAATCTTGATGAACTTGAAAGAACAGTTGATGTTTTTGCTGATATTCTTACTGAATATCATTGGGAAAATCACGAGGCGAAAGAAGTGGGGGGACAATGACATTTTTGGAAGGTGGAGTAAAAGCATGGCTTCTTCGAGAGACAAGGGCAAGGGAATGGAGAAGAGTATTACTATAGACCAGATGAGTATTTAGAAATAGGTAATGGCTCATTTGGGGGATAAGGATAAAGGAAGAAGGCTTGATTTGTTTGTCCGATTTGCTGTTATTGAGACAGGGGTTACGTCCTATGGCAGAATCTTGGTCCCGATTTCGGAGGATTGAGACAGGAAACAACTGGAAAGAGCGGTTTCTGTCCCTATACCCTAAGGATCGAGACAGGAATCAACTGGAAAGAGTGGTTCCAGTCTCGATACCCTGAGTATCGAGACTGGATTCAAATCTAAAGAGTATCTTCTGTCCCGATAGGCCGAGTATCGAGACAGGAAACAACTCGAAAGAGCAGTTTCTGTCCCGATAGCCTAAGTATCGAGACAGGAATCAACTGGAAAGAGCGGTACCAGTCCCGATAGCCTATGTATTGGGACAGGAATCACCTCGAAAAAGCCGTACCAGTCTCGATAGCCTAAGTATCGAGACAGGAATCAACTCAAAAGAGCAGTTTCAGTCTCGATAGCCTAAGTATCGAGACAGGAATCAACTCAAAAGAGCAGTTTCAGTCCCGATAGGCCGAGTATCGAGACAGGAAACAACTCGAAAGAGCAGTTTCAGTCCCGATAGCCTAAGTATCGAGACAGGAATCAACTCAAAAGAGCGGTACCAGTCCCGATACCCTAAGTATCGAGACAGGAATCAACTCAAAAAAGCCGTACCAGTCCCAATAACCTAAGTATCAGACAGAACTCAACACTTAAGACCGTTTCCTGTCCTGACACCCTGTGCACAAACAACGATACCCTTAGTATTCTCGCTTGCATCAATTTAATTTCACCTGAACATGTGATGGATCATGCGTTAATATATTAAGGCCTCAAAATATCAATAATATTTCACTTTGTTATTAGATTTAGGATTTTTCCAATGCTTTCTCATAAATAAACAAACAATCCCGATAATGGTAACAAATAATATACTTACATAAAAACCTGGTCGAATTGATTTTTCTAACAAAGTTCCGCTGATAGCAGCGAGAAGAAGAAGCAACCCGATATATCCCAAAATTTTATTCCAGACTTTTAGCTTCAGAAGTTTAAATGAAGAACAGATGATAAAGATCCAATTGTATAGTAACAAAATTCCTGCTGCTGTTGTAATGTATTCGTAAATTTTTCCAGGTAACAATAAAGCAGTAACAATTGAGGCAATAAAGCCCCAACTGTTGCAAGAATTAATGATGGTAAGGGTAAGCTTTTAAACTTTAATTTTTTTGAAAATACAGCTGGTGCATCTCCATCATCAGCGAGAGTGACAAGGAGGTTTGTTACTCCATATAAAGCGGCTGTCATGGTAGAAAAACCAGCGATAATAATGGCGCCATTAAAAACATGTGGGAAAAAGGCCAAATTAAAATCAGATAAAGCTGTGACAAATGGGCTTTCTTTTTCACTAAATTTATCAAATGCAACTAGTGAAACGGCGAGTCCTAACGATAAAACATATACGGTAGTTAAGCTTATTAACATCAAAGATCCCGCTTTTGGTGCGTCCTTTTTATCCTTTAATTGCATTGCTTTTAATCCAATAACTTCAATACCACCATATGCATAAAAGGCATAAATGAGTGAAGCATAAAAGCCTTTAAAACCATCAGGGAAAAGTTCCTTGGGTGCGACAGGTACACCTGTTGGTTTTGCGTCACCTCCACCTATCCATCCAAAGAGTGCGGCAAATGCTAGAATGATGAACATAAGAATAGCAGCAAACTTTACAACAGCAAAAATGTCCTCCATTTTATCAAACCCGCTTGTTCCAGAAATGACAACAAGGATGGAAAGTACAGCATATCCTGCTGAGAAAATCCATAAAGGAACATTAGGAAACCAAAATTGTGACAAAATCGCTAGTGCTGTTAATTGACTTCCCATTACGAGAATATTTGAACTCCAATAATTCCATCCACAACCAAATGCAGCCCACTTACCAAATGCTTTTCCAGCATAATAGCAAAATGAGCCTTCCTGCGGGTCTTTAGCGGTCATTTTTGCTAAAACGTTATAAACAATAAAAGTACCAAGTGCGGCTAATAAAAAGGAAAAAACGATGGAAGGTCCAGCAATTTTAACCCCAATTCCAGACCCTAGAAAATAACCGGTTCCAATCGTACACCCAATTCCAATGAGTGATAACTGCCACCATTTCATGTTGCCTTGTGATGTGCTCTTTGCAGATTTAGCCATACAATACCCTCCTAAAACTCCCTAATAATTAGGGTTTCAAAGAATTGATTTTATTATGTAAAGTTTCGGCTGCTTTTCAGAAATAGAAGGTTAAGCATCATTTAAAAACCCCTTACAATAGTAAGGGGAATATAAATTAGACAAGCGAATTGAAGGAAAAGCCATCAACTGCTGAAATTCTTCCTCTCCACCATGTACCGCGGTTAAGAGTTTCTTGACTGTTTGTATTTAGATATTTTGCATCTTTAAGATGAATAAAGGTGAAAGGAGTTGAATTGTCTTTGGACTCTTGATCAGATTCTTCTTGTTTCTGCTTTGCATATTCTTCTTTTAAATCATGAAACTTCTTTGAAATAATTTTTGACATTGTGCTATCTTGGAAATTCTTCGATGCTTCTGTGATTCCCTCATAATAGGCAGTTGCCCCAATAAGAGTTCCTGAGACAACAGTTCCGTTTACGCTTAAAGTAACATCAACTTCAACACCGTCTTGCTCAACAAGATCTAAAAACATCAAAATAATTGCATCGTCAGTACCCGTTTGTTCTTGCTCTTTTTCTTTTGCCATAAAAACACCTCGCTAATAACCGTTGGTAAAGTTATCATGCCCTAAAAACCAGAGTTTGCTTACTCCATTTTTTAACATTTAATCATAGTGGACAACTCCCTTCATATAATGTACAAGTCCGGTAAAAAGGAGTGTGTGGTTTCGTTGAGTATCAGCATTTTAGTTAGTTACATTTTTTTAGGATTATCCTTAGCTGCCCCAATTGGTCCAGTTAATTCTGCTCGATTAGATAAGGGAATTAAAAATGGATTTTGGCATGCTTGGATTGTAGGAGCAGGAAGTATGATTGCAGATGCTTTTTTTATGCTCTTTGTTTACCTTGGTATGGTGAATTTTTTAGATATACCTATTG